>NZ_LZPK01000067.1:0-3178 GCF_001729375.1 Methanosarcina sp. A14
AGTAAAAGTGAAAGTTGAAGCAAGTGAAAGTGAGAATGAAAATGAATTCTCACTTTACTATTAAATCATTTTTACTTATTGGAAAAGACCTTAACAGAAAAACCTAATATATTAACCAAGCATATTATTTAAGGTCTGCTTATTCAGAATTTATAAATTTATGATCCTGAAAACAGTACCTGAAAACAGTACCTGCTTTTTAAAGTAAAACAATTCTGAGAATGAAATTGGTGATAAATATGCCAGAGAACATGAACTTAAAAATTGGGGAAGCTGCAGGAGTGTTGTATCATAAGCTAGAGGAAGGTGAATGCAGTTTGAACCAGATAAAGATTCACCTAAGTGACAATGGTTTTGATTCTCAAATAGCTTTGATGTCTATTGGCTGGCTTGCTAGAGAAGACAAAATAAGCGTTGATAAAGAATCTAATCGTTGGTATGTCCGATTGAAATAACCCTTATTGAATGTTTGGACGATATACTTGTTTTACATCAAAATGATTTTCCATTATACTTTTATTAGCTTGCTTTTCCTTTAAGACTTACTTTTTTCTCTTACAACCATAACAGGGACTTTTGAGTGCCGTACAACATTTACGGCAACGCTGCCTAAAAGCAGCCGATCAATTCCTGTTCTGCCAAGAGTGCCCATAACAATAATATCCATTTTTTCTTCTTCGGCGTATCGGATCAGCTCAGAGGCAGGATGACCTTCAAGCAGGACACACTTGACATTAACATTTTCCATCTCTCCGATCCCTTTTACATAATTAACGGCGTCAGATCCGTCTTTTCTCAAAGCCTCACGCATTCTCTCCCAGTTAAAATCCACAGCCATCGAAGAAAAATACTCCGTGGATATTACATAAACTGCGTAAACCGTCCCTCCGCTTAACCTGGCAAGTTCTATCCCTTTATTGGCAGCAAGCCTTGAGCAAACCGAGCCGTCAGTTGCAATCATTATTTTCTTAAAAGTAACGTTCTCTATGTAAAATCCCCCATTTATTCATTCACCTGTAAGAAATATAATAGCATCGGGTTTCATGAAGTGAAGATGCAAGATACCTGGTAAGATTTCTACATACACGTGAACTAGAGCAAAATTAACAGTTCATTAATTTTGTTTGATCCCAAATTATTTTCCTTTTTTAGTTTTCTATTGCAGTTATTCTCATATACATGTGGTCTACTGTTTTGTCCCAACTTCGTATATGTTTCTCATATATGACCATCCTACTATATGATCATCCTACAGTTCCAAAACGAATTGAAGTTTACTTAATGTTTAAATTTTAAGTAGCCTGCTGTTGTATTATGTATTGGACTTCCAACTGGTTTTGAGTCTGAGAAAATATTTCAGGACATAACAGTAGTTCACTAATTTTTACTTCCTCTTAAACAGTGCCTTCCGATATTCATAAAACAATAACAATGCTTCCATATCTCTTTTATCACCCAAATCTGGATACAAATGTAGCTTGCAAAGCTGTTGCACCCTTGATACAGCAAAATTTTGTTGATATAGTTGATTTTCGAATATTTTACTCTTTAATATCATAAATCACGCATTTATTTACCACCATGTTACGGTTAAGAAATATACCAGTTTAGACTCAACATAGTTCAATCTCATATGGTCTTATATGAGTACAAATTTTATTCTTTTATCTTTTATATACATATCTGAATATAGTCGGACAATGTGTTTATATATGAGCTTTCTGGCCAAATCATCCGACAATCAAAGATTCTGAAATAATTAATGATTCGAAAAAAGTATGAAAAACGGATAGTTTTATGATCTGGTGAAATAGTTTATGGTTTATATATAATGTATTAGTAATAGTTTATGGAGTTCAAAAGTACTTTCCAGGTAACCCAAACTCCATAAAATGTGCCCTAAGAGGCAGTGATTATGTTAGCTTTGCCCATATTTAAGCTTGCCTGATTCTGCCTCCTAGGGTTATAAGGAGGATAAATATGAAGCGTAATAGAATTGGAATAGGTATACTTGTTTTAGCAACTCTGCTGTTGGTATGGTGTTGATACCGGCCGCAAGTGCACAGAAAGAGGATAATTATTCTGTAACTGCAGAGAAAGCCTTTGAGCACGCAAATGCACAGATGCTACATTTTATAGCAACTAACACATCAGGTTTTGAAAACTGGACAGAAGCCACTATTGATTCAAAACCATTGGAACTTTATGATATAAATGGCCAAAAATTGTATTATCAATTTTCAGCATATAAAAATAATAAGGTAATAGGTCAAATATACAGTGAAAGTAATTCGGAAATGTCGGAGTATATGTATCCAAATGGCCCTGTTACAAATTATAGTTATACCATAGATGGCGTTCTCAAAGTAGCTGTTAATAAAACGGTTGAAGAACCTTTCATGGACGAAATATACCATATATTTGACTCAAAAGCGAGCTCTATAGGGATTAAAGAAGTTCCTTTGGTGTTTATGCGTGAAGATCTTGTTGTGCCAGTAGACAAAGCGACTTCAGCTGTTGAACAGACTAATTTGTCTACATCTAAAGAAGAGAATAATGAGAAACTCAATAATTCAAGCAATAATAATTCTGAATCTGATGGGGGTAGATCGAGCGAAAATAATTCTACTCCAGGTTTTGGATTATTAGGAAGTTTGACCTGCCTGTATGGGGGATGGAAGCTCAGGAAAAAGTAATGCGAGACTTGGAGAACCTGAAGTACTGGTATTAATGATCTATTGTCTCTCAAAATGATCTATTGTCTCTCAAGTCTGATGTACAAACTTAAGAAACCTGATATATCGAAACACTGCACATCATGAGGGATTGAAATTCTTCAATATTTTTGTGTGCTGGTATGAACGAAATCCATGAGAGAGTCGCTGATGTTGTTGCTTTTTAATGAATCCATAAGTTGGGGTTTAAAATGGAAAAAATAACATGTGATAAAATACATCGAGAGCATACTCTCATAAGAGTTTTGGGAATAACTTCACTTACGATTTTAATATTGGCTGGTGTAGCAAGTGCAGCTCCATTTGCATATGTGACAAATCTGGGAGATTTAGGACTTACGCAGTTAAAATGCCGAAAACTTGATATCTTTATAAATATACTTATGGCTTAGTGTTTCTCTAAAAACGTACGGAGTTATGGACATAAATCCACCTAAGTGTAC
>NZ_LZPK01000068.1:0-7129 GCF_001729375.1 Methanosarcina sp. A14
CACTTAACGAATTTCACACATTTGGGCAACAACTACTAAGAGTAAAGATTACATAAACATAACGCATTATTTTTTCACTGTTAACATTTAAAGCACATTTAGAGTAAAGTCAAATCCCTCTAACGAACTTGCTCAATCAGTACTTTAATCTCATTCTGTATACTGACTCGATGTGTTATATTTTTGCTTATTATTGACCCGTCGTGTTATATAGATTAGTTTATATAATAATTATTTATACATCCTGATTACAGCGATTTTACCACATCCACAACCTTTATAATATCATCAATTATCACATCTGCAGCTTCTCTTAGTTCTTTAGGTCTTTTGTCGCCCTGCTGTGTTGTCATTACTCCTACATCTGCTGCTCTGAATGCCAATATGTCATTAATTCCATCTCCTACCATGAGTACCAGATCATATTTTTGCTTTAGTTCGAGCACTACTTTTTCTTTCATCAGGGTGTTTGAATAAGCAAAGACTCTTTCCGGGGGAATATCTATGAACTCAGCCAGTTGCATGAGAGCAAATAAACCATCACCGGACGCTATATACGTATCCACTTTCATGGAATGAAGAGTCTGGACCGCTTGTAACGTGGTATTGAATACATGCCCTCCTGTACTCAGTATATATGGAACAGTTTTAGCTTGAGAATCAACTATCAGGCCTGCCGCTAGATAAAAAATATTTGGACAGTGGGATGCAACTGCTTCCAACACATCATGTATGTCGCCCATTTTTGGAGATGTTCCCTTTATGATATCACATGCAATCTCTGGAGTAAAAATTCCTTTTGAACAGCTTATACCTATTGAAATTCTGTACTTTTTTATAAACTCAAACAGAGGCATGTCTCTTCTTGAGCGCAGGAGTATATCACTTTCGGCATTCAGAACTACAAGCCCGCATCCATTCTTTTGCGCGACAATAGCAGTGCTCTCTATATTTTCAAGGATATTCCCGGTACTGGATTCCTTTGCAACCCTGTACATATGTAGAAGAGTTCCGGCACTATCAAAGACCACTGCAATTCTTTTGTACATATCAAGTGATTAAACTATTAAATAAAAAAATCTTTGCGAAAATTTGAGAATAAAATAGAGATTTATAAAAATAGTAATATGTGAAGAAAAGTTAACTTCACAGAAATGAGGCCCCTGAGATCAGGACACCAGCAAAGAACCCCAAGATTACTCCGGAATTCAAAAAGGGAAGACCTGCCTGTGGATTTCCTTTCATTACCTGAATGGAAAGAATTGCGTGCCCTATAAGCGTGCCCAGTATGGCCCCAAGGACTGGATAGAAATTACTTTTCATGAAGACGTTTGCTGAGACTACTAGCAGGGTAGGCATAACAGCATCTCCGAGCCCCATAAAAAAAGCCTCATGCTTTTCGTCCTGTTTGAAGTCTTCCGTCAAGAAAGAATAGTTCAGGTTTTTTGGAATTACAAACATTATTGGAAGTTTCAGATCCATTACTCCCTCAGCCATAGATACCATGTGCTTTGTTTTGTATACTGAGATAGCGTCGTATATTGCAAGAAGCACCAGAAGTACTATTACGGGGACAACTGAGAGGGAAATTCCTATCAGGGCACTGACCCCAGCTGCAATACAAACTCCCACAATGTCAACTACATACCATTCTGGATATTTATAGAGCAGCACTGTTATTCCTACGGACAGCACAACTGAGACAATGGACTCAACTCCTGAAAGAAACGGAATGAGAGTAAACAGGGCGAGGACTACGTAATAGATAGTGCTTATTATGGCCAAATAAATAAAGAGGCTGATTACCCATTTCATATTTTTCTTTATTGCTATAAGGACAAACAGGGTAAAAACCAGGATCATTATAATATAATATATAGAATTAGACACCTGGGTTGGGTCCTCAAAAGCCTGCATTCCACTAACTTCCATTGGTGTGGACAAAAAGAGTGCAAGAATCTGCACTATAAGGATTAGTCCTCCCATGGAAATAATAGGTAAATATTCTTTAATTGATTGTTCAATGGAACTCAAGTGCTAAACTCCTTAGTTCTTGACAGTATGCCTTTTCTATTCCTTTATATACTTACTGTAATTTCATCTCCGTTTCTCATGACTGTTTATATATAACTTTACCTGAGAATCTCGTATTTCTTCTATTAATTAAATAGAGATTTTCCCACGAAATGATTCCAAAATATATTTCTGAGATACGTTTATGAGATACTGGCTCTTTTTTCACAGGAGCGATAAATCAAAAGTAAAGGAATAAATCGATAAACGTTAGTTTGTGAAAAAATTATATATCATACCTCTTAAAAAATGAACAAAATAGAAAAAAGTAAAAAATCGAAAATCGTAAAAATAGAAAAGCAGTAAATACTTAAAGGAATATTCCGCTTGGTAATTTTGAAACAGGCTATATTACAGAATGCTTGTGTATGCGGAACAATTTTTACAGGTATGTTAGAGGTATACGATGGAGACTAGAGATACAGTATTTCTTGTTGTGATGGTTCTGTCATCCTTTCTTCTATCCTTTGAGTGGCTTAGAAGATTTGAATATAAATCCACAAATCCCCTGATTATTCTTTCGGTTATGGTCCTGGTCGGAACATTAGCTGTCATGCTCATCTCTGTAAACAATAGGCTTCAGGAACTCGAAAACAAAATGGAAGCAAAAGACCGTACTCTCAAGGTCAACATGGAAAATACAGAAACAAAGATTGAAGAACGGATGAATGAGCTATCAAGCAAAGTTGATAATGCAGTTTACGAATTCAACCGCAGAAAATACCATTAATTTCATTTATAATTTTTTATTTCAGGGCAAAATATTTAGTTTTCTATATTAAAAAGCATGATTTGAATCCCCAGATTTTTAACAATCGAATTTAATTTTTTATCCAGGAATACTCAATACTTTATAAGTATGCTCTTTATAGAGCAGTAATCTTCTATATATGCAGCGTTAATTGAAAGAAAAAACAGCTCAAGTATTTTTAGAACAGACTCTCAATCTTCGTTCAGTTTTGAATTTAATTTATGAATATTTATCCTAATATTAATACTAATATATGCTAATTTTTCTAATGTAATTAATACCCTACGATAAAAATTCGGGCACAGGGACCTTTATCCAGTAAATTATATATACTGGTTCTTCTGTAGAACAGGGAATATCTGGATTTTTAACAATAATAAAAAAATAAATTAGATATCTTGGATCGTAAGTTATTATTACTCAGAGTTAGTATTATTTGATTACTTGTGTAAGCAGGTAAAGAAGGAAAGCTATATGCACCTTAGTCTGGAACCGATTGGCATTATTACAAAGGTTGCAAATAAGTCGGAAATTTTGATTTATTCTGATTTTGAACAGGTCATAAGAAATATCGTGTCCAAAATAGGAGAAGGGGCTGAGAAAGGGCAGAAGCTCCTGGTCGTCCATAAAAACAACAACCAGAAACAGGTGGATGGTCACCAGGTCCAGGTCACGAAAGCGACTTTACTGGAAAGAAAAGGTAATTTGCTGACGATATCCAAAATAGAAGCAAATGAAGATTCAGTAATCGATGTTCGACTTGACCTTACTGCTTGATAGTAGGTGTCTGTAGAAGCTATAAAGCCTATAAATCTCGTCTCTTTTCACTCTTCATACTGGATAGCTTTGATTGGGCTTCCGAAAGGCTAATAAGGCCAAGTTCAAAAAATCGGATTAAAAATCTATGACCATGACTGGAATTCCAGGACTTATCTGGATCCTATGATCTGATGAAATCAATGACTGGTTGAAGTCAATGGCCGCTTGAAGTCAATAACTGTCGAAATTCGGAGACAAAATGAGTTAAGTAACTGCCGGAATTCAGTGATCGAATGAGTCCCATGAATTGAAATAAAAATCACATTAAGTTTCTTTACTTTTTTCTTCCAGAGTAGTACTCTGTCTTTCAACAGTGTATATTCATCGATAAGTATCTCAGGAGAACTCTGAAAACGCGGTAAATATAAGACTTCAGTATCTATAAAGCGTATTGAGCAATAAATCACATGATTGCTGCAAAGCATCTTTAATATTGACTTACTGCAAAGCATTTTTGATATTGACCTGTAGTAAAGGATATTGATATTGATTTTCTGCGTAACAGTTGACGAGCTAAAAAGTAAGAAAAGACTAAAAAAGTAATGAAAGAGAAGAAGATAATGAAAGCGCTGAAGCTTTCTGAAAAATTTAAGACATACGAGGGAAAATATGGGTACAGATATAGGCGACCTGCTCCAGAAAAGAAAAGTTGAACTTTCGGATCTTACTAATCAGGTGGTTGCAATTGATGCGTTTAACACGCTACACCAGTTTTTGAGCATTATTCGCCAGCGGGACGGAAGCCCTCTGGTTGACTCTGCAGGGAGAGTAACTTCACATCTCTCAGGCCTGCTCTACCGAACAGCGAGCCTTATAGAAGCAGGTGTCAAACCTCTCTTCGTTTTTGACGGCAAGCCTCCTGACCTCAAATCCGAAACCCTGAACCAAAGAAAAGAAATAAGAGAATCCTCCCGGGAAAAATGGGAGAATGCAAAGGCTATAGGAGATCTTGAATCGGCCTATAAGTATGCTCAGGCTTCTTCAAAAGTAAACCAGGAAATTGTTGAAGATTCCAAATATCTCCTTGGTATTATGGGAGTTCCCTTTGTTCAGGCCCCCTGTGAGGGCGAAGCACAGGCTGCACATGTGGTTCTCAAAAAAGATGCCAACTGCGTTGCTTCGCAAGATTACGATTCATTTCTTTTCGGGGCTCCAATTGTTGTCCGGAACCTGGCTGTAACAGGAAAACGCAAGCTTCCGGGAAAAAACATTTACGTTGACGTCGAACCTGAAAAAATCAAGTTGGATGAGACTCTCAAAGCCCTGGAAATTACGCGGGAGCAGCTCATAGATATCGCTATCTGTGTGGGCACGGATTATAACAAAGGGCTGGAGAAAGTAGGCCCCAAGACAGCCCTTAAACTAATTAAAAAGCATGGGGATATTTATGCCGTACTCCGGGAAAAAAAGGCAGAAATTGAAGCTGTGGATCAAATAAGAGATATCTTTCTCCACCCTGAAGTAACGGATAATTACAAAATAAGATGGGGAAAACCTGATTCTGAAAAACTTCTCGAATTCCTCTGTGAGAGTCACGATTTTTCGATCGACAGGGTGGGAAAAGCTGCAGAACGACTTAAAGCTGCTTCAGGAGCCAGACAAAAAACTCTCGACCAGTGGTTTTAAGGAATCTTCTTTCAAAATCCTGATTTTCCTAATTTTTTTATTTATGTGTATTTTTATCCTTAACAATTCAGTTAAGTAGATCTTAGATTGACAAGGATAGGCCTGAACTCTTACCAGGAAAAACACTCACATGTGCCCATACGTATGGAATCGTGGATCCTGAACTTCTCTCCACATCAGGGGACTTTGTGCGGTCAAATGGTATTTTGCCGTACTTATGGTAACAGCTCTTATTCAGGCGTTTATTGCCTGGTCTTCGGAAAGCTTAGCTCCTCTCGAGAATACAGTCATAATTTTGGAGATGCTGCAACCTTTTGGAGATGCCGCAACCAAAGACACTTTAGGTCTTGCCTTTTATCTTTCCCAGAAAAAGTTGTATAAGCATTTTACGTACGGTTACGGCAGAAAAGAGGATATTGCAGCCTGAGAATCGTACTTAAATTAATTTAGAAGGAATGTGACTGAAGTAAGTACTTGCCGTCTAGGATACAGGCTATATGCGGAAGTAAATATTGCGGTAGACCCATTGATTTTGGTTGAAGAACAGTATGCGATTGCCATAAGAGTGAGACACAGAACGACACGTGGATCTAGTTATTTATCAAATGTGTTCGTACATGTGGGCTCATTCGGGTCAGCCGGGGAATCATTTCACAGGCTGACCGAGCATGATCACAATGATTTTCGGTTTCACTCACTGAATATAAGGCTTTCAAACCCGGGATATTTCTGCTCCGTGATTTCTTGCCCTGGTAAGCATGACAGTCCCACCAACAGAGTCGTCAAGCATTTTCTGGACTTCCGCCTGAAGCTGCCTGCCTTCCGATTTGTTATCTACAAAAGAATATACTACAGGCCCAAAAGAACTTACCCCGGCTCCGTAGCTCCGGTTGCGCATTAAAGAAGCAATATCTTTCACAAACTCAGGCCAGATAAGGCTCTCCCTTTTGTTAAAACCAACAGTCTGAACATGATTTACTGCGGCCCCGAAACTCACTATATCTTCTTCCATCACGGCAGGCATCATCTGCATGAGCACGACATGGGAAATTTCCCTGACTTCTTCTACAGGGAGGGGACAGAATTTCTTGAAGGTCTCGACTTCCTCCTGGTCATGCATTCCCTTGTCGTTGGGGATTGCTACCACCATTTCCCATTGAGGAAAATCCTCTCTGAAGAGCACTGGCCCGGGCGGTACTTTACTGGCAGCCGACGGCATAAAACCACCTTTATCTTTGAACTTATGCCCTCCGTCAACTATAAACCCGCCTTTCTCAAAAGCAGCTACTCCTATACCAGAAGTCCCTCCTCTTTTTACTGCAAGTGCAAGTTCTCTAACACTCATCCCAAGTCCATATAGTTCATTTACAGCTGCTGCCGCGGCTAGGGAAGACTGAGTTCCTGACCCGAAACCTACATGGGCTGGGTACACTTCCTGTACGTTGATCCTGATCCCTTTACCCTCAGGAAGCAGGGATTCTGCAGCTCTTTTCATCCGATCGGCAAAACTCTGCAGACCTTCTATATTGACTCCATCGGCTTCTTCAGCCGTAATTCGTATATTGGGAGAGGAAAGGGTTAGTCCTGCTCCTCCATCGACTCTTCCGATCTCCGCATTCATATCAATAAGCGTCATATGAATTCGGCAAGGAGTGGTTATTTTGATCATTCCTGTTAAACTCCAAAACTGCACTTAAAACTTTATGACTTATGAAGTCCTGTGCCCCTTTTATTGTAGCTGCTGGTATTTAACCTTTTAAAAAGTATTTTTTATCCAATCTTAATTCTATGTATCTAATAAAAATAACAAAAGAAGTGACGTATAAGGAGAGAAGGAACAGAAAGGAAAATTAGGAAAGG
>NZ_LZPK01000069.1:0-10499 GCF_001729375.1 Methanosarcina sp. A14
TTTGGTAAACTGAAAAATGTCAAAAAATCATAAGATGCGGGATAAAACTTTGAGTAGTATGAAGAAAGCAGAAGCATGAAACCCGTTCAGACATTATACAATATACGCTTCTGTCAAATTTGGGTTTTGAATTTACTTTTTGAATTTACTTTTTGAATTTACTTTTTGAATTTACTTTTTGAATTTACTATTTTGACTGAACCTTGTAGGATTTTGTAGATAGATCTTTAAAAATATTTATTTTATAAGATAATATATTTTTAGAATAATACATTCCAGAGAACATTTTTCTACCCAGTTTTCTGCATTAAACTCACAAATTCAGGGTCAGATATGCAATACTTACCCCTGCGAGGCAGAGTGCAACGTTAAGAAAGATATTCAGGAAAAAGGAGAAATTTTGCCCTTCTTCAAGCAATTTGAAAGTTTCATATGCGAAGGTAGAAAACGTGGTAAAGGAACCTAAAATTCCTATATTTACGAGATAGACCATAGATTGGGGCTCAGAAGAAAAAGTGAGAAAGGCAAGTACAATGGTCCCTAAGAGGTTCACGGTAAGTGTGCCTGCAGGGATGCTCTTAATCCTAGGGACCTGACTTGAAACCGTATATCTAAGGCATGCCCCAATAAAACCACCTGCACCTATTAAAAAGAGTTTTTCCATGCCTGGAAGGGAGAACATCTCTTTATACCTCCCTACCTGAAAGGGCTTTTATTGTACTCCTGCCCATGAACACGCCAACCAGGGCAAGAAACAGGTTAACACTGATATTTTCCAGAGCAGGGAAAAAGGGCATGGTAAAAGACTGGACTGCAAACGTCGAAAATGTTGTGAATGCTCCCATAAATCCGGTCCCAAAAGCAAGCTTTCCTTTTGGACCTATAAATCCAATATACTCAGTGTCGTACATTATCAGGCCGAGCATAAAACTTCCTAGTACGTTTACCGAAAGGACACCAAAATGCGATTCCATGAGCTCACAGAGTGAAAATCGGCATATTGCTCCAAGGAACCCGCCAGCTCCTATGAGAAAAATCTTATTCAGGTCTTTATGCGTGGAAGACATTATTTTACACTCAGGGAATCACTTAAAAATTTAGATTTCAGCTCATAACGTTTTAGCCCGGAACATATTAACTTTTGAACATTGTAACTTCTAAATATTTTAGCTCTCAACGTTTTAGCTCTGGTTTTCTTCGTTTGATTAGCCCTTGAAGTATAAAACTTTATCTCAGAAAGGAGGGAAAATTCCTTCCGGGGCTTCAAGGGAAAAAGGAAGGATGATTCGTTCATTATATTTGAGCCTGCTTATATAAACTAGGCGAAATAAAATGTGAACTGCTTTTCCATTAATCCAATTTGAAGAGAATACAACAAACAGGGTAAAGAAGGGAAAAAGGGTGTTTTTGAGAGAACACAGAAATATCATTCTATTAAGAAGACATCCACCTCTTCTCCTTCATCATACCCTTCAATGTTTTCTGGCACCAGCAAATACCCGTCAGCCTTTGCAACGGAACTCAGTGCCCCGGCTCCAGCTCCGGTAAGAGGGCGCACCTTATCTCCTTCAAATACAACACGGATGAAACTAACGTAACCTATTTTTGAACTGACTTTTGCAGCCAGCCGCCTTTTAAGAATAGTCTCGGGGATCTCCGGAATTGCTGCCAGTTTCCTGATTCCAGGACGGACAAAGAAATTGAGAGCAACAAGCCCGGCAACCGGATAACCGGGCAGGCAAACGATAGGAACATTATTTATAACCCCAAGGGCTGCAGGTTTACCAGGACTTACTCCTATGCCGTGCACGAGCAGTTCTCCAAGAGCTGACACAACCTCAGGCCCATGATCTCTTATTCCTACTGATGTTCCGCCAGAAAGAAGAATCATATCGGCATCCATGTTTGCTTCTATGGCCATTTTTAGCCTGTCCGGGTTATCAGGCACTATATCGAGATATCGGGGGATTCCACCCCATTTCTTCACATAAAGGGCCGACATCAGCCCATTAGTCTCAAGCACCATGCCCGGAGGAGGTACAGCCATGCCCTTTTTACGACTTACGAGCTCGTCCCCTGTCGGAATAACCGCAACAACAGGCTTTTTGAAAACCTTTACCCTGTCAAGTCCAAGCGATGCAAGCACAGCAGCATCACATGGACGAAGAAGATGCCCTTCCTCAAAAACAACATCTTTTTCTTTTATGTCCTCTCCAATCTGCCCCACATTCCGATTCGGGTAGACCTGAGCCCTGACCTCAACAAGGTTTCCTGCGGCGATGGTATCTTCAACCATTACGACAGCATCAGCTCCTTCAGGCACTGCAGTCCCAGTATGGACCCAGGTTAAACTTCCTTCCTCTACCTGATCAGAAAGCTGCAGCATTACCGGATTTGTAGGGGAAGCTCCCATAGTGTCGGAAGCCCTTACCGCGTATCCGTCCATAGCTGCACGTCGGTAGTGTGGCACATTTCTTTCAGAGATCACGGCTTCTGCCAGTACCCTGTCTGTGCAGGTTTCGAGTGAGATTTCTTCTGTTTTCTTTGTAGTAGAAATACGCTCAAGAAAAAGTCTCAAAGCTTCATCAATCGAGGTTCGTTCTTTGAATATCTTGCCCATGATCGTCCTTCCTGAAAAAATCAGCCCCCCGATACCGGAGGCAGGACTGCAAGCTCATCGGCATCCGAAAGAAGAGTATCAAGCCCATCGAGATGCCGGGCATTGTTTCCATTTATAAGGACATTAATTGAACCACACATAACTGGAGCTTCGCTTGCTCCTTTGGGTTCCTCAAAAATAAGGTTTTTCAACTCGGGATATTTTTCAGTAAGGGATAAAAGGACATCAATAACCTTTTCTCCCGATAGCTGCAGTTCCGATGTACCTACTTTTTCACGCAAATTTGCAAATAACTTGACTTTAACTTCAGCCATGAGAGAGACTATTTCATCCTATCCCTTAAATATATCTATGCTCGTAAAGAAGCAGCTATGCTGGAGGATTGGGAAAATTATGCAGCAAGGTCAGGATTACAACACTGAGAACTCGCCAGAAATTTCTGAAAAAAAATACAGAATACTCGGATTTCTGATCATCCTTTTTGCTCTATTGATAAGATTGTTTGACCTGGGAGATCGAGTGTTCCATCACGATGAAAGCGTACATGCCAGTTTTACCCTTAAACTTCTTGAAACCGAACAATACAGATATGATCCGGCCTATCACGGCCCTTTTCTATTTCATTCTACTGCTGTTGTCTTTCACTCTCTGGGAATAAACGACACAACAGCACGCTTGATCCCTGTCTTCTTCGGAGTAGCGGCAACTCTTCTGCTATTTTTACTTAAGAAGGAACTTGGAGAAAGAGGTGTACTCTGGTCGGCTTTCTTGCTCTCTTTTTCTCCAAGTATGGTGTACTTTTCAAGGTTCTTCAGAAATGACCCAATCATTGTTTTCTGTACTCTTGCCACTGTTATAGGGGGAATTCGCTACCTTGAAAACCTTCACAGCCCAAAGAGATACCCTTATCTTATCCTTGCCGCTACCTCTCTTGCAATCGCCGTATCTTCAAAAGAGAATGCCTATCTTATTATTTTCATGTTCGGAGCCTATGCAGGGATTTATTCTTTGTACAGGTTTTATTCCTACTGGAAAAAAGAAAAGCTAAGCCTTAAAAGAACTCTTGTTCTTAAAATTTCATCTATTTTCCCATTCGTACCAGAAGTTCTGATTTCAGGTACTCTCTTTATTTTTATCGTAATGTTATTCTACACAAGCCTTTTCAGAACCCCGGAAACCCTCTTTTCAATTGTGGAAAGGGCTTTTTCCCACTGGATGGAGATGCACAGAATTGAACGCATAGGAGGTCCTTTTTATTTTTATATTCCTATCCTCCTTGTATACGAAAGCCCGATTCTGATTTTTGGGACTGCAGGTATTGTTCATTTCCTTAAAAAGAAAGGAGAAAATACTTCCTTTTTCATGTTTCTTTCCTACTGGGCAGTTACGAGTTTGCTGCTCTATTCCTATCTTCAGGAAAAAGTCCCCTGGCTTGTTGTGCACATTGTCCTGCCTGTTGGGATTTTAGCAGGGGCTTATCTGGGAGACTTTTTCTCCGGGACACCTAGCCGAAGACAGAAGAATTTACTTGAAACAGAAAACATGAATTCCGGAACAGAAAACATGAATTTCGAAACAGACAAAAAACCCGCTTTCGGGACAAAACGTTCCAGAGCTCATACCTTTGTTGTGGGGATTCTGGCACTTACGTTAATAATATCCCTGATTCAGTGCATATCTGTAAATTTTTACCGGAGTATGGAACCTGATGAGCTGATGACGTATTCACAGGCATCTTCAGATATCCAGCAAGTTATGAAGAAAATCGAAGTCTTCAATCAGGGGCCAGAAACTCTAAGGATATCTGTAGTGGACCCTGATAATCTTTACTGGCCGCTGCCGTGGTACTTAAGGGATTATGAAAAAACAGCATATTATACAAAACCTCCAGCTAAGGCAAAATACGATGCAATAATCGTGCCTGCAGAGTATCAAATGTATAAAGAAATCCAAGAAGAAGGATACGCCTCATATAATTTTACCCTGCGCCCGGGAAAGGAGTTTACCCTTTATTATAATAAAGAACTTGAAAATAGTATATGAGATCCTAAAAATGATTCTTCGCTGTTTTGTATGTGTTAAAAATAATTACGCAGTTGCACCGTCGCTCGGTCAAAATGAAAAACATCGAGTATGAATATGATTTTCAACAACAAACGTTCCTAAACGCACATGATATTCTTCGAATAACAGGCACAAAGAAATGAAAGTACTCTACTTTACCCTTTTTTAACTATTGATCTCGTCATTACCCTGGGTAGTAATTTTGTCCTAACTATGATTTTTCAAACCATTGCTAAACTGATCAGTGAATTGCCATACAAGGCTTAAATTTGATAAGAAGCAGAAAATCAAAAGGAGTGTTGAGATCCAGTTTAGTCCCATACTTTCATGCTAAATATTAGACGTGTCACTCTTACATATAGGAAGTGGGTATAAGTTACCCACTCGAAAAAGCGAAGAACCAAAAAAATAATTATCTGTACCAATAATTAAATTAATTGCTGAGATTAAAATCCAAAGTATGTAACTCGATGGTATGTATGGGTATTCATAGAGATAATCTGGATATTTCTGCGGAAATATGGTTTGAACTATTAACGGACAGCAGTGTTTTCAAAGATAATGATATAGCTCTTATGAAAGCTCTCTATAACTGCAAGGGTTGCCGTGAAACAGCTTCAAAACTTGCCTTAATTCTTGGAGTTTCAAGGTACTCTGTTTTGAATCTTCAAATAGGTCGGTTAGGAAAAAGAATAATAAATAAATTACCAACTGTAAAATTTCCGACAAACAAGGATGGAAATATTCGCTACTGGCTCATTCCTTTTTGGTCTGAGGATGCTGAAAAGAAAGGTCAATATTATTGGGAACTACGTCCAGAGCTAAAAAGAGCTATCGAAAAATTCTTGAACGAAGACAAAATTAATATTCCTCGTTTAATAGTTCCTACAAACAGTGAACCTGAAATACAAATTGCCCAAGAAATAGCCGATAAAGATATTAGTAACTTGTATGAAGGAGTAAAAAAACAAATTACAGTAAATGCTTATGAAAGAAATCCAAAAGCAAGGCAGCTATGTCTCCAGAAATATGGTTTTAAATGCTGTGTATGTGGATTTGATTTTGAAGAAGTTTATGGTGAAATAGGAATTGGATATATTGAAGTTCATCACCTGACACCTTTAAATGAGATAAATAAAGAATACAAAGTAGATCCCGATAACGATTTGAGACCTGTATGTCCTAATTGTCACTCTATGTTACATAAAGCAAATATTTCAATTGAACAATTGAGAGATACATTAAGAAAGTAGTCGAATTTTTAACTAATATACAATCCCATCTTCAGAGCTTTCATTTCCTTAACTTCTTCCTGAGAAGTATTTTATAAGTTCCATTGAAATCAGCGTAGTAGAAGCAAGAGAAAGTATCACTCCCCATTCAAAGAGAGAAAGTGGAACGGTTCGAAAAGCTGTCTGGAAAAAGGGAACATAAATTACTACGAGTTGCAGGATTACTGTTGTCAGGACTGCATAAACCAGAGGTTTGTTTGTAAAAAGCCCCAGGGAAAAGATAGAGTATCGGTCAGACCGCCAGTTAAAGGCGTTAAACATCTCTGAGAAAACTACCAGCGTAAAGATAAGGGTCTGGAGTTTCTCAATAGAGAAATTTCTGTCAAGAGCCCAGTTTAAAACGAGAAGAGCCTGAAGCGCAATCAACCCTCCAATTCCCAGACTGGCTGAGATTTCACGACTGGTGATAAGCCCTTCCTCAACGTTTCTTGGCTTCTGTCTCATAATACCATTATCAGGAGGCTCAACTGATAGAGCCATAGGAGGAAGCCCATCCGTAATCAGGTTAATCCAGAGGATCTGAACCGCAATAAGAGGCAGGATTTGCCATCCCAGGATAGCAATGAGAACTATAAGAACCTCACCGATATGGGCTGAGAGCCCATAAGTGATGAAGTTTCTAATATTTTTGAATATATTTCGTCCTTCCTCAACCGCTGCAACAATCGACGCAAAATTATCATCCGTAAGGATCATGCTTGAGGCTTCTTTGCTGACATCCGTGCCAGTAATTCCCATAGCTATTCCCATATCTGCAGCTTTAAGGGCAGGAGCATCGTTTACCCCATCCCCGGTCATTGCTACGACATAACCCTTTTTCTTAAGGGCGTCTATTACTCTCAACTTATGAGCAGGATAGACCCTGGCATAAACCGAAACCCTCTCGACCTCGTCTTCGAACTCGACATCTCCAAGGCTGTTAAGCTCCGAGCCTGTAAGAGTAAGATCGTTTTCCTTTAAAATCCCCAGTTCCTTTGCAATTGCAGACGCCGTAATCTTATGGTCTCCTGTTATCATTACGGTTTTAATGCCTGCATCTTCACATTTCTGGATTGCAACCTTTACTTCCTCTCTTGGAGGATCTCTCATGCCCATTAAACCTGAAAAGACCATATCTTCTTCAATTCTCTCTGAAGAGAGCTCTTCTAAAGAAGCCTTTTCAATATAAAGTTCCTCGTCCAGAGGGCGGAATGAAAGAGCCATAACCCTGAGGGCCTGATCAGCCATTTCCTTAACTTTTTCTTCAATCAACTGCTTCATTTTGGGAGATAAGGATTTTATTTCGCCGTCAAGAAAAATCTTCGTACATGAGCCGATAATCACTTCAGGGGCCCCCTTTGAGAAAGCAGCAAGTCCTTTTACAGGGAAGCTGCCAGAATCGACTTCCAGTTTATTGAAGGTAGTCATTCTTTTTCTTTCAGAGGAAAAGGGTATTTCTCCAAGGCGAGGATATGTTTGATCAAGCTCAACTTTATGGAACCCTGACTTTGCAGCAACAACCACAAGAGCTGCCTCCGTAGGGTCTCCTTTGATCTCCCATTTATCACTTTCCTTAAAAAGACCAGCATCGTTACAGAGAACAGCTCCCAGCAAGAGAATCTGAAGATGGGGATCATCTGTGGAAACTTTTTCATCTCCGTTAAAGAACTCTCCTTCTGGAGAATATCCTGCTCCAGTAACCTTCAAAACCTGCTCATTGACGCAAATTTTTTCAACCGTCATTTTGTTCTGCGTAAGCGTGCCTGTCTTATCCGAACAAATAACATTTGTGGCTCCAAGCGTTTCTACGGATGGCAGTTTTCTTACAAGGGCATGCCTTTTGACCATACGCCTTACCCCAAGCCCAAGCCCTACTGTAACAACCGCAGGGAGAGCTTCAGGGATAGCAGCAACCGCAAGAGCAACACCCCATAAAAACATATCAAGGAGAGGGAAACCATAAAAAACCCCAAGCATTGCAACAAAAGCTACAATTACAAGAGTCGCAGTACCAATCCATCTGCCGAACTTGTCAAGGCTTTCCTGTAAAGGCGTCCTGGACCTCTCTATTGTCCCCAGAAGCCCGGCAAGTTCCCCAAAAGCCGTATTCATTCCGGTTGCAGTAACAATCGCGCTGCCTCTTCCGTAAGCAACCGCAGTTCCTGTGTAGACCATGTTTGTCCTGTCAGCTTCAGGAGTTTCGGAAGGCAGGGCTTCGATATTTTTCTGAACTGGCACGGATTCTCCTGTAAGAGAGGACTCGTCAGTCTTGAGATTGAACCCTTTGATAATCCTGGCATCGGCTGGAATGCGGTCTCCGGTCTGAATAAGGATAAGATCCCCAGGAACGAGATTTTTTGAGGGAGTTTTATTTTCAACCCCGTCCCTTATAACAGTCGCTTCCGGCGAGGTAAGGGACCTTAAAAGCTCAATTGCTTTTTCGGCTCGATATTCCTGCACGAAGCTGAGAATTCCTGCAAGAAATACCGTAAAAATAATGACTATTGCATCGATGAACTCCCCAAGAAGAGCCGAAACAATAGAGGCCGTTATCAAAATAAAGATCAAGATACTTTTAAACTGTGAGATAAAGAGCTGCAGGACCGAAACTTTTTCTTTTTCTTTAAGTTCATTTTCGCCATACTCCTTAAGCCTTTTTTCGGCTTCCTCAGAACTCAAACCTGCTTCTGAAACCCCAAACTCTTCAAAAACTGAGCTTATTTCCTGGTCGTAATACACCCCTTTACCCCTCAAGCCTCCGGATTATCTGGAGAGTTCTCAACTATAGTCCCTAACATAAGTATTTGCACTTACTTTCTAACCACGGAAAACGCGGAAAGCATGGAAGAATTGGACCCATATTTACTTTTCTGTGTTTTCCGTGATTTTTGTACTTAAACTTTCACTTCAGATTGGTAAAGAAATTTTGGTCCTCGACTATAATCCTCGTATAATATATCTGCTTATCTAATATAAGTTTCAAAGTATATATAGTGGTAAAGCCCATTGATAGGGTAAGGGGTTTTTAAAGAACTTCAGTTATTACAGATTTTGTGGAAAAAGAGATATAAAACTTTAGCTTTTTTTACAGTAAGATTGGGGTTTGAAATCTGTTTGATTTCTTAAGAGGCATTAAGATTCTGTTTAAAAGTAACAGATGAGGGAAAAGTTGGGTATGAAAATCACAATAATAGGAAGTGGGCTCGCGGGGCTATCAGCCGGGTACAAGCTCTGCAAGTCGAATGAGGTTGTTATTTTTGAAAAAGATGCGGAAATCGGGGGGATGACTGCAAGTTATTGTAAGGATTTTGCTGGAAAGAAGTACTTTATAGAGAAATATTATCACCATATATTCAGGAGTGATTCGGAACTTCTTGACCTGATAAGAGAACTGGGGCTTGAAGGTCAAATGCTGTGGCTTAAAGGAAAAAGCGCCTATTTTGTAGATGGTAAAAACTATCCCATGAATACCCCTGCTGAAATTCTAAGGTTTAAACCTCTTTCTTTTACAGATCTGGTAAAACTTGGGCTGCTGGTGCTCAGAATAAAGCTAATAAATGATACGACTTCCTACGACAGAATAAAGGCAAAAACCTGGATTCTTGACACTACAGGACAATCCGTATACGAAAACTTTTTTGCTCCTCTAATGAAAAGCAAATTCGGTGAAAATGACGAAAACATTTCTGCAGCCTGGCTTATAGGGCGTGTGAAAATAAGGTCAGATAGGGGAAAAGAAGGGGAAAAACTGGGGTACCTGAGAGGAGGATTTAATTCTCTGATAGAAGCTCTGGCAAAGGAAATCACTGCAAAAGGAGGCAGGATTTTACAGAATAAAGCAGTAAAGGAAATCGTAATCAAAGACAATACAGTGCAGGGAGTGATTGCAGACGGGGATTTCATACCTTGCGATGCTGTGATTTCAACTGTTGAACCCAGAGTACTGGATATCATTACAAAAAGCAAACTTGGAACTATTCACGAGACCCTGCAGGGTATTCGTTATCAGGGAACTGCATGTGCCCTCATAGGACTTGACAAAGGGCTTATGAAAGATGGGAATTACTGGTTGAACATAAAAGCTGACGTGCCTTTTGGCGCCGTAATTGAGCACACCAATTTTATGCCTTTTGAGGACTATGGAGAACACCTCGTTTATGTAACTTCCTATTTTCAGGATGAAAACGACTCTCTCTGGCTGAAAAAGGAAGAAGAAGTTCTGGATTCTTATATAAAAGGCCTGGAAAATATGTTTCCTGATTTCTCAAGAACCGATATCCACTGGGCGAAACTCTTCCGAAGAATGGATACTGCACCTGTATATGAAAAGGGGTACCTTGAAAAGGTTCTGCCGTTTGCGCCAGGCCCAACCGGACTTTACCTGGCAGGAATGTTCTCATCAACCAATTATCCGGAAAGAAGCATGAACGGCTCTGTAAAAGCCGGGTTTGAAGCTGCAAAATTCTTCACGAAAAAAGAAGAGAATTGAGAGGTTTGCTGGCTTGACTTAGAAAGCCGCCTCCTATATTTTCATTTCCGATATT
>NZ_LZPK01000070.1:0-3091 GCF_001729375.1 Methanosarcina sp. A14
TGTTCGGGATGGGTACAGGAGTTACACTGCCGCTGGGGCCGCCAAACTCGACCTATAAATGGGATTGTGAAAAGAAGTCATGTACAGTGCTGCATACTGAATTTCGCCTGGACCGGATTAGGAAAGGAACGGATAGTTAGTAAACGCGGACTGAACACCTCGTTGCCTTGGTGCTTACATCCCGTTTCTATCAAACCGGTCTTCTACCGGAATCCTTAATGAGGTCTCTTTTTAGGTCAGAGTTCGAGCTTAGATGCATTCAGCTCTTATTCCTTGGCGCGTAGCTGCCCGGCTATGCCTTGTCAGACAACCGGTACACCAGTGGCGCCGCTGCTTGGTTCCTCTCGTACTAAAAGCAGCTTACCCGCAGACCTCGTGCACCTCTAGTAGATAGTAACCGACCTGTCTCACGACGGTCTAAACCCAGCTCACGATCTCCTTTAATAGGCGAACAACCTCACCCTTGGCCGCTGCTGCACGGCCAGGATGGAAAGAACCGACATCGAGGTAGCAAGCTGCCGGGTCGATATGTACTCTTGCCGGCAACGACTCAATTATCCCCGGGGTAACTTTTCTGTCATTTTTGGCCCCCACCAAGGAGGCTCAAAAGTTCGCTAGAACCGACTTTCGTCTCGTCATCCACTGCTATGCTGAATAACGTCAGGCTGACTTATGCTCTTGCACTCTTCAGCGAGTTTCCGACCCGCTTGAGTCAACCATTGCGCGCCCTTGATATCTTTTCAAGGGCGTCCCGCCCCAGGCAAACTGCCCACCTATCGGGGTCCTCTTCTCAGAGTTAGGGTCGTAGTCCCAGAAGGGTAGTGTCCCAATTGCGGCTCCACGTATGCTGGCGCATACGCTTCGATGCCTCCTACCTACTCTGTACATCCAGAACCACAACCCAGCGACAGGCTGCAGTAAAGCTCCACGGGGTCTTCACTTCCCCCTAGAGGTCTCTAGACTGTGCACTAGAATGTAAGCTTCACCGGATTCCAGTTAGGGACAGTAGGGCTCTCATTGATCCATTCATGCAAGTCGCCAATTAAGCGACAAGGTACTACGCTACCTTAAGAGGGTCATAGTTACCCCCGCTGTTTACAGGCCCTTCTTCCCGTTGAAACGGGGTTTCAGGTACCTGCACTGAGCAGGATTCAGAGATTGTACTAGCCCTTACGGGTTTGCAATCTCCTATGTTGGTATTAGACAGTTAGAGCCCCCTGGTCACTGCGACCTGCTGTCTTCACAGCAGGCACTCCTTATCCCGAAGTTACGGAGCTAATTTGCCGAATTCCCTTAACTGAAGTACTCCGACACGCCTTAGCCTTTTCAGCTAGGGGCACCAGTGTCAGATCTGGGTACGGACATTTAGCGGCCTTTTCACGGGTCCCGGGGTGCAGCCGACTTTAGCCATTACAGATTCGCCCGATTCTCGCCATTACGGCTCTCCACGGGGTTCGCTGCTTAGACGGCGCGACGACGCCGCTCGGCCTGCCCTGAGACGTCAGACGGAATGCTAAATGGTACAGGAATATTAACCTGTTTCCCTTTTGGCGTACTCGAGTTACGGTACGTCTTAGGACCGACTAACCCTCGGCTGACGATCATTGCCGAGGAAACCTGGCCCCTTCGGCGGCAGGGATTCTCACCCTGCTTTGCTGCTACTATTACCAGGATTTTCGTTTGCGAACGGTCCACAGGACTTTACAGCCCTGCTTCGGTCCGAACGCAACGCCTTCCTACGAGATTACCTTGCGGTACTCCGTGGTATCGGTGGTCGACTTGAGCCCCGTCAATTTTCGGGGCCCCAAACCTCGACTGGTGAGCTGTTACGCACTCTTTAAAGGGTAGCTGCTTCTAAGCTAACCTTCCAGCTGTCTGGGGCTTGGGACGCCCTTTAGTATTAACACTTAGTCGACACTTGGGGACCTTAACCACGGGCTGGGTTGTCTCCCTTACGGACTACAAGCTTACCCCAGCAGTCCGGACTCCGACTTTCTACAATGACGGTGGGTTTGGAGTTTGACAGGCGGGCGAGGGGTTTCCCCCCCGGAACCGCTAATCAGTGCTCTACTCCACCGACGATCTCCAGTCAGGTCATGCTGCGACATGTTTTGGAAGGAACCAGCGGATGCCGGGTTAGATTAGCATTTCACTACGAGACGCAGGTCACACGAATGATTTGCAGATCAATACCGCTTGCGGTCCTCCACGTAGCTTTCGCCACGCTTCAACCTGCCCACGCCTAGATCACCCGGCTTCGGGTCTTACCCCAGTGACTCCACGCACTTGTATACGTCGTGCCTCGCTCGGAGAGCTGCGCACATGTTGCTTTCGCTTCGGCTGCCCATATAAAGGTTAGCCATTGCCACTGAGATAAACTCCCTGGCCCGTTCTTCAAAACGTAAGATACGACACTGGCAGTGACATTCGTACAACATTCTCGCGAATGTTTCCTTCATGCCAGAGTTCCTTTAATGCCGTATCGTTCCATCACTATCAGGTTTCAGGCACTTTGCACCTCCCTTCTCGGGGTACTTTTCAGCGTTCGGTCACCCTACTATTTCGCTATCGGTCTCAAGTAGTATTTAGTTTTGGAGGTTGGTGCCCCCCAGATTCCCGCACGATATCCAACGCACGGTACTCAGGGACATGTTCCGATCTTTTGGTTTACACATACGTGACTGTCACACTCTACGGTCTGCCGTTTCAGGCAAGTTCTGTTTAGCCGCCAGACGTTTGAACAGCCCTACAACACCACATTTCCCTGTGAAGGGATTCGGTTTGAACTGTACCGTTTTCACTCGCCGTTACTAACGGTATCTCGGTTGATTTCTTTTCCTGCTCCTACTGAGATGTTTCAATTCGGAGCGTTCCCGATCATTACTGATCACTATGGAGAGGTCCCATTCGGAAATCCCGGGTTCATAGGCTCCTTGCACCTACCCCGGGCTTATCGCAGCTTGGCACGTCCTTCATCAGCTCTTGAGCCGAGCCATCCACCTGATAGCATAATTCCTGTGTATCCTAACCAGGTCCAGAAAGCGTCCAGTATACAGCACTTATACATGACTTCATGTACCTGCGTGTCAAC
>NZ_LZPK01000071.1:0-13630 GCF_001729375.1 Methanosarcina sp. A14
ATAATTTCAGATAATTTCAAATAATTTCAGATTGTCTACAATATATAATCCATAATGTGTTATTTAAAATATAGCTTATACTAAAATTTCGAAAAAGTTTTTCAGGTATCAAGTTTCCTGTGGAAAAACGTTTAAGATTGCTTTAGTTTTCCCTCCAGTTTAGGCCTCGCAATCGTTAACTTTTTAAAGCTAACATTCCGGTAAGGCCCGTTGTCCCGGATTTATTTTTTGTCCGCTTCCTCTAAGATGTTTTCCCCATAATTTTCGGACTTTTTTTATAGCTTATATGACTTTTTTACAGCTTATATATATGATTCAATGGTACATAATAATAACGGCATTTACTTTTTTTGTAGAGAACATAAACTTGCATGAAGTCAATCGCATTCACTTTAAATCTCCAGTTAGCTTGTTTATGGTATAGCTCATGGTAAAAAACTTACGAAAATCACGAAGGAAATTTTTCAGGACCCCTCTATTTCCACTGGAAATTTTTGCTGAGAATGAAAAAGGTTCAATCGTCTGAAATAAGTATTAGAAAGAAGTGCAGAAAAGCAGTATACTTTAGAAAACAGACTTATACAGTTTAAAAAAATCTAAATTATATTTGTAATGCTTTCTATTTCTCTCACAGGAAATTTTTCAGACCCCTTTATTTCCACTGGAACGCACTTCATAAGCTTTTACCTTGCAAAGCATGGTTTAAGGAGGAAATCAGAAGCAAAAGCCAAATCAGAAACCGAAAAAGGGAGAGTGATTAAAGCATAATTACTCTGCTTCGATTCCCGATACTCAGTTCGATTTCTTCATTCAAGCCATACTTCGCATATGCATTAATGATCTGGATTTCAGAGTCAATATCAAGATCTTCGATCACATAAGCCTGCTCTCCCCAGAGAGTTAGCCTTATGCTGCCGGTTTCGTCTTTTAACTGGAGATTTGCAACCACGTTCTCGGTTCCATCCTCTCTTTCAAACTCTCGGAGTTCTCCTATTTCGGAAACCTTACCCTGGACCGAATAGCTTTCTCCAGGGATAATATCAGCGATGTCCGTAAACTTTTCTCTGTATTCAATTTCCTTTTCACTCTTCTGGATTATTCCCCGGTTTCCGAGATTGAGTTCCACCTGCTGGTTGAAGGCATTTTCCCGAGAATAAGCATGAAGTACTTCTATAGTCTCGTCAAAATCGACTTCATCCAGAAAGCTTGTTTTTTCATCCCATAGAGTCAGCCTGATTTTTCCAGTGGAATCGCCAAGAAGAAGATTTCCGACTCTTCCGGTAGACCCGTCTTTTTTCTCAAAAGTCCGGATTTCCCCTATATCGAGTATTCTACCGGAAACGTTAATATTGTTCATATCAGCCTTTATATCCTCAATTGGGGTGAATTTCTCTTCGTACTCGACTTTTTTCTCACTCTTCTTTATTATACTTCGGTTTCCCACCTGCAACTCAACTTTCTGGGTAAAGGCATTCTCCCGCGCATAAGCATTGACCAGCTCCACAGTGTCTCCGTATTCTAT
The DNA here is from genome assembly GCF_001729375.1 of Methanosarcina sp. A14. Taxonomy (NCBI): domain Archaea; kingdom Methanobacteriati; phylum Methanobacteriota; class Methanomicrobia; order Methanosarcinales; family Methanosarcinaceae; genus Methanosarcina; species Methanosarcina sp. A14. Next base: position 1,523 of record NZ_LZPK01000071.1, read on the forward strand.
CTGGTTCAGAAACTCGGTCCTATCGTCCCAGAGGGTCACTCTGACTGTGCCTGTACTGTCTCCAAGAAGAAGGTTTCCTACTTTTCCGCTGGTACCGTCTTTTCGCTGGAAGGTCCTTACATCTGAAATTTCCAGGACTTTTCCTGTCAAATTCAGGTCTCCCATGCCGTCTTTTATATCCTTTATTTTCTGATTGTTGGCAGCTACATCGATTTCTTCTTCACTCTCGGCCAGGACTCCATTATTTCCCACATTGACTTCCACTCCTGAGTATCCCTGCTTCGCATAGCCGCTGATCTGGAGGGTTTGCCCTGCTATGATTTTTCCAGCTTTTATGAGGTCTGCCATGTTGTCCCAGAGCGTTAGCCGAATCTTGCCGGTTTCATCTCCAACAATTATATTTCCGACTCTACCTATTGTCCCGTCGTTTCGGGTAAATTCTTTGGTCTCAAAAACCGACACAACCTTTGCAACAAAGTTAATTTGTCCGCTCTCAGCTGTAATGTTTTCAATCTTTACACTGTCCCGGCCTACATCCGAAAATCCAAGTTCGTTGGCAACCAGCATGGCAGCCATAGGTTCATCGCAAAGCCCTCCCATGCTTTCGACCTTTTCCTGTACACGTTGCAGGAAGTCCTCTTTACTGATAACATGGCTAAGTTTTTCATAGATTGATTCAATATCTGTCATATTATCCCCTTAATATATGATTTCTATTTTCAGTGTCTATTATTTGCCTCAATTCTGTGGCAATAATTGTTAGTGACTATTAGTGACAGTTGATGCTTTGAATTCGGTTTAGCATTATGGCATAAAATTCAAAAACTGTTAAGAGACAAGTAGATTACAGGCTAGTAAATTACAAATTTACACGTTTACAAACCTGAGCACATTAACTTTTTAATTACATCTTTTAATGAGTGATAAGAACGGTCATAATCACATACCTTCTAAAGTCTCTTTTATTCTTTTTGATTTTAAGTTTGAACACGCGGCTGTCGAAGTACTTTATATATTGTGCTACGATATGCAAGCCGTCTTACTAAAGATTACCGTGTGCCAGATGAAAGTATTTCTCAACAAAGCGGAATCAATATTAATAAACTATGCCCGTTTAATAAATTATGCCTATGCTTATCTATTATGCTTACCTATTCTATCTCCCGCGGGCTTTCGTGCTAAAGATATCCTGAAATCAAAGCTTGACATTCACTATTTTTCTTTGAATGTTCCCTTAAATACCGTACTGAAGAACTCAGAGGTTTCCTGTTCTGCAAAATTCCAGGAAATAAATTGGGACAGAGGATAGCTGAGAGACATAAAATTTTGGCTCTGCAACTTTGTCAAAATAGAACTTAAAACAAAACCTTATTTATAGTAAAGTTTCATTATGTACGTGATACCATGATTCGAAAATGCACTGAGCACGGCTATTTTAGAGGAGGCAGCTGTCTGCAGTGTAAACGCCCTGGAAGATACCTGCTGGACGATAATAAGGAAGAAAAGCTTGGCAGGTTTGTATCTGGCACTCTCCGGCATTTCCCAGAATCTGTAGGAGTTAAAATGGACAGATTCGGTTGGGTTAATATCAACGATTTCTGTGACGTTATGAGAAAGCGATACAACTGGATGAGGAAGGAATACCTGTACGCACTTGTAGAATCTGATGAAAAAGGAAGGTATGAGATCCGCGATTCGAGAATCAGGGCACGTTACGGGCACTCTGTCAATATTGATCTGGATTACAGGGAAAGCGATTCTTCATATCTGTATTATGGGGCAAGCCCTGAAGAAGTTGATGTTTTGCTGGAGAACGGAATTTTTCCAATAAAGCAAAGATATGTACATCTCAGCACTTCGTATGAAAAGGCAGTAGAAGTGGCCCTTATTCATACTGAAAGCCCTGTAATCCTTCAAATCGATGCCTTTAAAGCTCAGGAGGATGGGATCTCTCTCAAACTTGCAACTGATGACATCGTACTTGCGGAAAAGATACCTCGTGAATACCTTTTTGTCGTTGAAGATTGATTTAGGGCTGATTTCAAAAGAATAACTTAAAAGACTGATTGTTAAATTTCTAGCAAGTTATTTGTGGTACTTTTCCTGTTTCTTTTCTTTCCTTTTTTCTTCCCTTTTCTATTTCCTTTTACTCCCGATTTCCTTTTCTCTCTCAATTCACGGACACTTCCAAAAGGCCTTCTTTTTTTTCTATCCTGAATTTGACGTCCAGAAACTGTTCAGTAACCCAGATATTTGTCGTAGTATGAAGAGAGAGTTCACGGACAGTGTAAGAACTATTTCCTGCAAGAGCCATGTAAGGTATTAGCTGGTCTGCCAAATGTGTGTCCACCGCGGCTCCTGATCTAAGTTCAGAAATAATTTCGTCTGCGGCATGTTTGCCTACTTTTTCCGCGTGAAGTCCTTTTTCCCCAAGTGCACTCCCACCTATGTAGCCTGTCCAGAGGGTTATCCCGCTTCCAGTGGAAAAAGCTTCAAAGGATTGAGTTTCAATTTGAGAGGGATATCCGGCTTCCATTAGTCTCGTATTGGCAGCTTCAGCCTGACGTAAGGGTACATGAGCCGGAAGATTCGAAGCGTGAGAGATTCCATTGATTTCTTCCTCTTCTTTTATAAAATGAAATCCTCGCAGCCTGCATGGTTTAAAATAAGCTGAAACTTTTCCTCCTCCTTTCGGGTAGTAACCATGTTCTTTCAGAGTTATGCTGCCTGAATATCCAAGTTTCTCCAGAGCCCTGAAGGTTATATGTTGCAGGTAGTCTGTTGTTGGAGACCAGGCCACGTCAGTTCCCCCTTTTATAGTGAGCTTGATTTTTTCTTTTGCAAAAGGCAGGGCAGGCATAATACACTGGAGGAGTAGGGTTATGCTTCCTGCAGTCCCGATATCAATATCATACTTACCCCCCTTTATTTCCACTGGAACAAAAGAAATTTCAGTAGAGCCTGGAAAAAGTCCAGATATCTGAGCTTTACAAATCCTGGCTGCAGTTTCCAGTGCCTTTAAATGCTGCTGTTTCAGGCCTGGACTTGGCCTATTTTTTCTGATATTAGTAATCCTTATCCCTTTTCCGGTAACTGCGGAAAGAGCAACAGCCGTTCTGACCAACTGCCCTCCCCCTTCACCATAAGAGCCTTCGATCTCTAACATTTGCTTCCCACACATTTTCCTGATTTCGTCTTATGTTATCCTGCTGCTTTCCATTTTCTTTGCTTGTATTTTCTTTGCTTGTATTTTCTTTGCTTGTATTTTCTTTGCTTCCATTTACTTTGCTTGTATTTGCTTTTCTTTCTTTTCCTTTATATTTCGGATTGCAGCTTTTACAGCTGGTCTGAGAGGATCCACAAGCATAGAGACCGGTGGCGCATAGCAAGTCTCCAGGTCAAGAAGGTCTCTAATAGTAGCTTTTTTTCGGATTGCTAGGGAAAAGGCATCGATCCTTTCCTTTATCCCCTCTCCTCCGATAAGCTGCGCCCCCACCAGAATATCGTCTTTGAACAGGAGTTTAATGTACAGGTCTTTACGGCCCGGATAATAGGAAGCTCTTGTACGTCCCCTTGAAAATCCTGTGTTTATCTTTATTCCATGGCTTTCAGCCTCTTTTGAGGTAATGCCGACTCCGCCAAATTGTAATTCTCCTGCCACAGCTACCCAGGGATTGGCAAGTGGCCCGAGAGGAGTATATTTTCCTGTGATATTATTGCCGATTATGTCGGCCATATGTCGGGCTGTCGTGCCCAGATGGCTTAATTTTGCTTCCCCTGTTATAAGATCTATTATTTCCACACATTCCCCGCCTGCATATACATAGGGAAGAAATTTTTCTCTTGCCTTAACCTGGAGCATTTCATTTACTATTATTCCTCCTGCTTTCCCAATTTTGATACCGGCCTCCAGAGCAAGGGATACCTCAGGTCTAACTCCACTTGCAAGAAGTATAAGATCTGCAGGAAGCTGCCTATCCCATACATATAGTGTTTTTTCTTTCCAGAAATTTTCAGGATAAGCAGCAAGTTTTCCGGAGATGACCTCAATCCCAAGACTTTCAAGATGTTCTCTTATGATTTCGGAAATGTCAGGGTCCAGTTGTTTGGAAAGCAGGTTTTTACTCCGGTTTATGAGGAAGGTTTTAATTCCCCTTTTTGAAAGTGCTGCTGCGCACTCTATTCCTATTGTTCCTGCGCCTATTATGCAAACTCTCTCAACAGTTTCCAGGGCTTTTTCAAAAAGCACTCCATCATCAAGATTCCTCAGAGTAAAAATACCATAAGGGAGAACATTTGTGTTGCCTGTAAAAGGTATAAAGGGAAGGCTACCTGTGGCGATAACGAGTTTGTCAAAAGGATAAGTCTCTTCTCCTGTCCGAACAACTTTTAAATCCAGGTCTATTGAGCTGACATATTCGTTTAGCTTGACATCTATTCGATTTCTTTTGAAAAAATCTCTGGGTTTCACTATTAATTTTTCAAAGCTCTCAATTTCCCGTCCCAGAACAAAAGGGATTCCGCAGTGGCTGTAAGCGGTATGGGAATCTCTTGAAATTACAGTAATCTCAAAATCGCTTTGTCTTCGAATTTTGGTAGCAACGGCCATGCCACAGGCCCCCCCTCCTATAATGACTACTTTTATGGGATCTTTTTTTTCGAGGTTCTGTGTGGATACTGTTCCCTGAAATTTTTCATCAGCTTTGGCTGTTTTCTGGATTTCATCTACAGCGCTTTTTGTGTCAAAATCGCTTCCCATACTCTCAGTAATTGTGTTTTACGCCTATTATAACTATTTAAGTGTTCGAAAAGCTTTCAGGTTAACGAGTAGGGAATTCTCAGAGCGATTTATCAAGGCTATTTGATCAGATATTTTTTGAAAGACAAATTACTTGAAAATCTACTTGGAATAGTCAGAAAAAAGCACGAAAAGGACTTATAGTGTTCAGAGAGGCTGAACGAGCGAGTTTGGGAGTGGGGGGTTAGTACATAAAAAAGTTTCTATGTCTCGCCCGTTCAATTTTTTACAAGTCTTTTTTTTTATATATACTTTTCTAAATTTTCGACTCTATTATTTTTTAAAATTTTCTATATTTCTTATGACCTGTTCTGAAAGACTTCTTCTGGAGTTGTTTTGAAAGTCTCTTATCTTCAAGACGTCAGAAATGAAAAATGACTTTGATTTGATAAAATTCTTTAAATAACCACAAAGTTCTTAAATCCTGCCGGCATTAAATACATGAATTTAAAACATATGACGCACAGGGTTCCTCATTTGCCGAGACTCCTTTAAAGGCGGGAGGGAACTGTTTTGTCAGATCATATCATTGATTAACAAGTTCACCTATTCACCATTGCTAAATTCGTAAAGATAATCCAATGTAACTAATCCATATGCAAATATAATAAAACTTCAGATTTACTACATTATCACTCAGGGTTAAAATACTGTTCAACATAAAACTGGAATTATATCTTATCACCCATGAAGTAAAAGTCAAAAAGTGCTCTCGATTAAACCTGATACACATTTCACTTACTGCTTACCATTTATCACTACAGAGCCCATAAACCACGGGATAGGGCGTCTGGCACATATCGGCTTCATGTCCGGATTACCCGTTTTTAAGGGTATTTCTTGAAAATCTCAGTTATCAGGCTAATTGAAATACGAACACTTTTTTTGGCTTTTGGCGCTGAAGTTTATCTCAGGGTCATAATAAAAACTTATGTTAGGAAATGGGCTTTCGAGCAGATATTGGAAAGTCTCAGGAACAACGCAGGTATTATTGTCTGCTCATTTGAAAGTTAAGAGACTCTAGATCTAAGAGAGCCTTAAGCTAGGTTAACTCAGGTCTGGAACTTTAACAGGTTCTCATAAGGTAAGAGCTTCCACTCGATAATGTAAATTTATGGCACTCTACCGGATAAGGTCTTCTGGCATAAGTATAATGTAAACTCAGGCAGGTTCGGAATTATCTTTCCGGCTACAGTTCTAGTTAATTTTTAAATCTGCCCCTTCAAGGGTGTTTTATCCCTGATCCGTAATATCTGATTTTTTACTGTTTTTGCATTGTCCAGGGCTTTACGAGTTTTCGGAGTCTAGAGAATAGTTTATGTTATCAGAAAACTCGATGGATTTAATTCCAAAATGCAATTAATTGCAACGGTTTAAAATGAAATTCTTAGTGAATTTAATTTAATAAAACTATCACGATAAATCATTCACAATATATGAGGAGAATTCACATGCAAAATACAGATACTACAAAATACATCATTCATTCTAAGATTAATGCGGATGGGGTAATTGAACGTCCTGATATCGTAGGTGCGATTTTTGGGCAAACTGAGGGATTACTCGGGGCTGATCTTGATCTTCGTGACCTGCAAAAAACTGGCAGGATTGGCAGGATCGAGGTAATGGTTACGGCTAAAGGAGGAAAGACCAAAGGAAATATCTTTGTTCCCTCAAGCCTTGATAAGGTCGAAACCTCAATTCTTGCCGCGTCGCTTGAGACTATTGACAGAGTCGGGCCATGCAGTGCTAAAATCGAGGTTTTCCAGGTAGAAGACGTAAGAGCTGTAAAGCGAAAGAAGATTATTGAAAGGGCAAAACTCATTTTTACCAAAATGTTTGATGAGACCGTTCCCGAATCCCAGGAGCTGGCCGACGAAGTCCGACAGTCCGTAAGAGTTGATGAACTCACTTACTACGGAAAGTCCAGAATCCCCTGTGGGCCTAATGTACTTAACTCAGATGCCATCATTATTCTCGAGGGAAGAGCTGACATTCTGAACCTTCTCCGCTATGGTATAAAGAATACCATATGCGTAGGGGGAACAAACATTCCTCCGGAAGTTGCAGAGCTTACTAAAAAGAAAACAGTAACAGCGTTTACTGATGGAGACCGTGGAGGGGAGCTCATAATACGTGAGCTACTGCAGGTGGCAGACATCGACTATGTTGCCCGTGCTCCCGATGGAAAATGTGTAGAGGACCTTGTCCAGAAAGAAGTTATACGGGCTCTTCGTCGGAAAGTTCCTGTAGAGCAGATCATCGAGAAATACGGAATCCAGGAGAGGGAGGAAGAAGGTGCCAGAGTGGAGAGAGGCTCCAAAAGAAAGATAAGAGCACCTGAGATTGCTCCCAGGATTACTGAAAAGAAGCTGCATAAGCGTGTTAAAGTTCACAGGGTCTCTTCAAAGCCAGATCTTTATGGGGAGGAATTTTCGGAGGAAAAAACGAAAGGAAAAGAATCTATAAAAGCTTTTGAAAAGGTTTCTGAAAAAACTGCTGAGAAAGTCTCGGAAATGGTTCCTGCGACTGCAGCAAAAGTCAAAACGAGATCTATCGTCACAAAACCTCATATTTCATCAAGGACAGTTCCTGTTGCCGCTAGAGTTCCCAGAGAAAAGCCTGTAGAAAAGGTTCATGCAGCTGTCAAAGTTCCTGGAGGTGAGGCGGTCAGAGTCTCTCCTGCTCCGGTAAAGACGGTCACGGTTTCTCCTGAAGCCACCAGGTTCAGACCTCATGTCGAAGCTCTGAAAGGAACTTTAACGGCCAGAATTCTTGACTCCCATGATAAGGTCATAGAGGAGATTGCGGTGCGGGACCTTGCGAGCAGGTTGAAAACCTATAAAGAAAACATCCAGAGCGTAGTTTTTGATGGCGTAATTACTCAAAGGCTAGTTGATATTGCCTCAAGTAATGCAATTAAGAACCTTATAGGTGTAAAGATAGGAAATATAGCTAAGGTTCCTGCTGATATGGAAGTTTTGACCGCAAGCATGCTTTGAGAGATCTTTACTTCTCTTAATATTCATTCTTTTTTACTCCCTTTTCTTAATTTCCATTCCTTTTAGCTCTCTTTTCTTAATCTTCACTTTTCTCTATTTCCTTTTTCTCTCTCCCCTCTTTCCTCTTCCCTCTTTCTTTTTCCTTCTCTCCTCTTCCCTCTTTCTTTTTTCCTTCTCTCCTCTTCCCTCTTTCTTTTTCCCTCTCTCCTCTTCTCCACCCCTTTAATTTTCCGTTTCTTCTGTCCTAATGCTTAATCTTCTTCTATTTCTTACCCACTGAGTTTCCAATTTCTTTTTCCAGCTTCTCTTTCATTTTTTCACGTTTTTACTCTCTTTTTTGTTTCTTTTCTTAATTCAAGGGCAGTGTACTGTTTTTATTTTTTAAAACTGGGTTTTTTACACGAGGTATTGATTTTCATGCTCTCGTTTTTGTAAAAATGACATTTCTACACTTTTTATAATTGTTCTAAAGTTTAACTCCTTTTGGACTATCATCTTTAATCTTTATATATAGGATTCACAGGATTACTATTATTTGGCATTATTTCACACCGCAGTGCTAAATTTCACACTTTCTCCCATAATCCTTCATTATTTATCATATACATTATATAGAAAAGTTTATCATATAAAACTAGGAAGTTCATTTCCTCGGATAATTCTTTTATCCGATTTAAGATGATATTAAATTGATCTTGTAAAATTGTAGGTCTGTTCGCTATGCACAAGGAAGAGCTAATACAACTACACACGTATATGGCCCAGATGAAGAGATATTTTGAAAGGCACGGGGTAACGCACGAATTCGATGATTACAAGGCTTTATCCATAAGCCCTGTACACATTCACCGGAGCAAGGCGGATCACAAGCGCGCAATTTTTATTTTAGGAGGCGAGCTTGCAACTCTCATGTCCCGGGACGACCCTATCTTTGAGGAAACACCAGCTCATATGAGGGATTCACTGAATTCCGTCATCAAGCTCATGGGTAATAACTGATAGGGCTCTTGAAGGTGACAAAGAATTCGTTATCTGAAATTATAGATTCCAGATACTTTTGCTTTGAAATTAGGAGACGATAAGGGTGAAGATGCATTTTCATCACCATCCCGTCCTCTCCATCTGAGTAATATTTTTTTTCGGTCCAGCAGGGTACAAATCCTATGGACCTATATAATTTTTGTGCCCTTTTGTTACTATTTCTTACTTCGAGCCTTGCGTATCGAAGTCCGTTTGCAACAAATATGTCACAGATAGCGTGAATTAGTGATGTACCTATTCTTCTTCCCCGATATTCTTCTTTGACACCGACAGAAAAAATGTGCCCTTCGTTTTCTCCAGAACGGTAGCCTACTACATACCCCACGACTTTTCCATCCTGCTCTGCAACAAGGAAACCATCTCCAACGGTTTCGTAAAAGCTCATATATAAAAGGGAGTTGTGCTCCGAAAAGGCCTCACTTTCAATTTCAACTACTTCTTGAAAGTCCTCAGGTGCAAAACGCCTTATCATAATATCTAATATATTCCTGCCATTTTATTATTTCTTCGAGAGGAATAATTTCTTCTAAATTCCTCACGAAGTTTTTCTGAAGTCATTTTGAAGTCCTACAGTCCAGATTTTATGAACTTATTTCAGTATAGCTGATTTTTCATAGACTTGATTTTCATAGACCTGATTTTCATAGAACTTGTTTTCGTAGACTTGATTTTCATAGAACCGATTTTCATAGAACTTGTTCTCGTAGAACTTATTTCAATAGAACTTATTTAGAGTCCACATGCGAGCTCAGAGTTTCTTGATATGCCTGACATCCACTGCAACTCCTCTACTGGATTTTACCATTTCCTCTCCGCTCATCATGGCTCGCCCTACACAGAGCGCTTTTTTCCCGAGCACAATTACCTCATCATTAGGTCTTATTCCCGGATCAGCCTCAGTAACTCCTGGGGCAAGGATGGAACCTCGTGGGAGAAAATCATCAATTTTTACTAAGTATTTCTCACTTTTTAGCATCCTTTCAGCCCCTTCGAGAGAAAGAGCAAGCATTCCGTATTGAGGAACCAGGGTTGCGAGTTGTTTTTTTCCGGAAAAGAGCTGATACTTAGGGAATCGGCCTTTGACTGCAAGCTTTCCGGTTTCTTCAGAGAAAAGAAATGCAGCACTTTCTCCGAACTGATATTCTGCAATAGCTCTCACGAAATTCTTTTTGTTTTCTTCTGCATTCAGGCTCTTCCTGCTGAAACTTTCGGATGTGTAGATAGACTCAACGGTCTTCTTGAGGTTTGAAAGAGCTTCCATAGACACAAGGCTTCCTGTGGCAGTATAGGTTATTTCAATCCCAAGATTACCTGCCGCTCGTTCACAGATTTCCCTGTATGCCCCTTCTACATGGGCAATTATGGCCTTGTAACTGTGTTTTGAGAGATAAGCCTCGAGGCAGCCGGAAACCCAGGCTTTTTCTTCTTCGTCCCAGTGTCCTGTAACCGCAGTGTCATAATGGGCTGCTGGATATGTCAATTCCAGTTCTCTGGGCACTATTCCAAGAGGTGAGGTTAAAATCACTTCATGGACGAATTTCCGATATTTTCCTAAGGCCAGAATAAATTTCTGATGGGATTGGGAAGTTGAGTAAGGTTTTCTGGCCGCGCATGGCAAAAGCACGAGGACCTCAAGGTCCGGAGGTGTATACCTTTCCTGTATGCGCTGTGCAAACCTCACCACTTCGACTCGAGATAGAGCCTCCGAGGTATCTGCAAGCAACTGGTTTTGCCGGAAAGCAGGAACTCTTTCTTCAAGATAGGAATACTCAAAATCTCCAAGTCTTAACAGGGCTGTGAGCCAGGGCCTGACCCTGCACTGGCCTTCAACATATTCTCTCAATGTTCCTGCCCTTATCCTTTCCCGCACAAGGGAAAGTTCGGATTCGAGAGCATTCTTATTGTGAGCTGAAAGGAATTTTGCTCTCTCGATCTTCGGAAGCTTCCTGAGTTCTTCAGGTGTACTTTCAGCACATACCCTGCACCTGCAGGGAAACTCTGTCAGGGAGTCAAGATAAAAGTTGCCTGCTGCTGTCAGGTAGATATCAGAATAAGCTGCAATTTCTGCTCTGGTATCGTCCAGGACATCAACTCCGAGGTAGACTAGCATAGCTATATTTTCAGGAAGCGCGAGGTTTGGGGCATAAAGAGCTGTATCAGGGGAAATCTGGTTTCTAAACTCTATTATGATCTCGAGAAATCTTCGTGCATTGTTTTCCAGGGTACCTGCCCCTTCCATTACATACAGGTCGGTTTTCTCAGGCTTTCCTCCTATTTTCAGGAGAGAACCTGTAGGGCCTGCATCTTCAACGTTTTCGCCTTTAAGATCAGTAAATTTTTGGACTTTCCCAAGGGACTCAGCCGGAATGGAAGGAGGATAAGCTTGATGCGGCAGGATTATAAGAGTTCCTTTTCCCGCTTTTTCCCAGATTTGCTTTACGTGTGTTTCGAGCTCTGCATCGGATTTAACACCCCAGAAACTTCCTGCGTCAACAACAGAGCCGGGGTTTTCAAGCTTTCCAAGTTCTGCCGCATTCAAAATGCAGGGCGTATGAAGCTCGGGAGACAGCAGAAGTTTTCCTATCCTTGCTGCTCCGTCTCTTTGTTCTATCTCAAAGTACCGTGTCATGTTTGTCCTCTTATGTCTATCAGGATGTAAAGGTTTGTCCTGCACTTTTTCCTGAGAGTTTCTTTTATTCCTTGTTTTTCTGAAGCTGAAAGGTTCTCAGCTTTACGGTTTATTCCATGCTAACTCTTCAGAAGGAAAATAGTATTCTTCAGAAAGAGAATGATATTCTTCAGAAGAAAGGAGGATGGTATATTTTTATATATTATTAATCTTGATTATCTGCTGCAACTCATCTTTCATTTGTCTGTCATTGTCTGTCTCAAGCCGTGACAGAAATTCTATTTTTCACATTTGAACTCCAATTTGAGGTCTAGAATGGATATAACTGCAGAACTTCAAAAAATCGTTAGTGGGCGACTCTCAGTCTCGCCTTCTGAACTTTATTGTTATTCTTCTGACGCATCCCAGGTCAAGGGAATGCCTGATTACGTAGTACGCCCGAAAAGCACAGACGAAGTAAGCCGGATTGTCAGGCTTGCCTATGAGAACGAGATCCCTGTGACTGCAAGGGGAGCAGGCACCGGACTTGCAGGCGGTGCAGTTCCTGTTAAAGGGGGCATTGTGCTGGATATGTCGGGCATGAATCGGATTCTTGAAATCGATATTAATAATATTCAGGTCCAGGTAGAACCCGGGGT
>NZ_LZPK01000072.1:0-10964 GCF_001729375.1 Methanosarcina sp. A14
TTTTACTGCGGAAAGTGCGTATTATCTTCTCAATTCCAAAATTTTCCGTAAAACAGGTTCCGCAGATGGCGTAGTTTTTTAAATTCAAGTTTCGATAGTCAGAAGCAAGGGTTACTACTGCCACAGGAGATTTTGGGTCTCCTACTACATAATCGCCAGAAGTTATAGGCCATGCCATGTAAAAGCTCCTTTTAGTAATTTTTCATGTTAAATGGTTTTCTCCAAAGTTACAATCTATAAAGTAAAAAAAAGTAGAAATTTTTTTATTTCCAGGCTTTAAGTTTTAAGCTCTCTGCAGGCAACTCATTATATTGTCTTTTGCTTATATCCAGATCTTCATTCAAAACTTCAACTAAAAATCCGGCTCTTTTTAAAAGCCCAAGATACTCTTCCTTAAGCAAGGCACCTGCAAGGCAGCCTGTGAGCAAGTCTTTGTCATTTTTCAGGTTTTCGGGAAGCTCGGCCAGAAGAACCATATCCGAAATATACATTGCGCCTTCTGGTTTCAAAACTCTAAAGGCTTCTTTAAAAACTTTTTCTTTATCTGGAGCAAGATTGATCACGCAATTACTGATAATAACATCCACTGATTCGCTCTCAACCGGAAGAGCTTCTATATCTCCCAGACGAAATTCGACATTGGTATAACCGTATTTCTGGGAATTTGCTTTTGCCTTTTCGACCATAGCCTGAGTCATATCAACTCCAATAACCTTTCCTGATTTCCCTACCTTCTGTGCAGCAAGGAAACAGTCAAATCCTGCGCCTGAGCCGAGATCTAGTACAACATCGCTTGGTTTTAATTCTGCAAAAGCTGTTGGGTTTCCACAACCAAGACCCAGATTTGCGTCTGGAACAGCGTTGATATCATTGTCAGAATAACCAATGGATTTTGACAGGTCTGTCGCACTCGAATCGCCACAACATCCACTCGAACAACAGGACCCACCTACCATTGCTATCTTTCCGTATTTCTCTTTAATTACTTGCTTTTTTTCACTTGCATCCACAGGTATCGCCTTCTCTTTTATTCGAGTTATTCATGTCCTTGATATAGTTCCAGGTCTTTCTTTGTGTGTATAAAAAAGGTTCCAATTATCAAAATATATTGATATATTCAAGTATTGTATATGATATAAATATTTTACCAGATAACACAAATGAAGAAAAACATCGAAAGTGTGAACCGGAATTAACAGACGGATCTAGCTAAAAAATTGAGTTGTTATCAGAAAATTCAGGTTTATTTCGTTCAATAAGGTTTATTTCGTTCAATAAATACTCATTGAACCTATCCCAAAATCCATTTTTACAAATTAAACCCCCAGTTTAGAAACGTTTTTAACATTATCTCGCAACTGCAGAAGAAAAAATACAAATAAAAAGTCCAAATAAAAAATCTAAATAAAAAGTCCAAATAAAAAATCTAAATAAAAAGTCCAAATAAAAAATCTAATAGATACCTGAAATAAAAGAAACCTGAAAAAAACAAAATACTGGGTTTTTAGTCCTTACAGCAGCAACAACAGTCTTCTTCCTTATCTTTCTCTTCTTCTCCCTTATCCTTTTCAAAGATTTTGTCGTATATATTTTCTTTGTATACGTTTGTCCACCCTATCTGTGTGCCTGCAGCAACAAACATAGCTACTGAAATCGTTTCGGCAATTTCCTCCTTTGTGGCTCCTGCAGCAATCGCTCTTTGCGAATGTGTATCAACGCAAAACTGACAACGCATAAGGACAGAGGAGGCAATGGCTATAAGTTCTTTGGTTTTAAGATCCAGATAACCATCTTTGAATATGGAATTTCTCATCTGTCCAAAAGCTTCCGCAGTTTCAGGTAACATTTCATCCAAAAATGACATTGAAATCCTCTCCTACTTAATAACTATATAAATTTGTGATTTGCAGTATAATTTAAAAATTTCAAATAAGGTCTGCTATAATTTAATTACTTCAAACTGTAAAGTTGCAGACAATTTACCTTTTAGGCAATTTATCTTTACAGGCAATTTAACTTTCAGGTAATTTATCTTACAGGTAATTTGCCTTATAAGCAGCTGTATTTTAAAATTAAGCAGCCTGTTTCTTACACTTTTACTGGCAGTTCATGTGTCAATCTCAATGACCTGGTCTCCTGCAAAAAGCATTATTCCAGTGCATAGTGTTTCCCCGATCTTCATGCTTATGTGTGTACAGCAGGTCTTCTTCGTCATCTTCTGGATTCTTTGTAGTTTCTTTTGGCAATGTATCTTTTTCTTTTTTCAATTCCTTGTCTCCTTACTTAATCAATTGTATTCTGTAAAAATGATAAATCGATATTGAGATTCAAGTTTTAAAAACATGCATGATGAGTATCAAGAATAATTGATAGGTGTATAGTTGATAAATATTAAAATGTCGGTTTCTGGAATCTTTCTAAAATCTCATATCAATCTTTTTTGATATCCAGCTCCCATGTTCTTATGAAGTAAGTTTCATATTGATTAGAAGACTCTATATAATCCGAAGAACTAACTTCATTTTTGAGAAAAAAATGTGGTCTTATAGTGGTAGCTATCAGGAAAAATAATGGTTACATCTTGAGAAATTATATTCGATAGAATAACAAGGGTGTAGAAATGCCTGGAAATCCGAATGAGATAAAACTTGTAAATAATGCTATGTCTAATGCCACCCGAAGGAAGATTATGAACTTTCTTGTAGATGGCGATAGAAGTACCGAAGAAGTCGCAGAAGCCGCAGGAAAGACAATGCTCGACTTCCATCTCAAGCTTCTGCAACAGGCAAACCTGATTGAATTAGGAGATGGAACAGTCAGATTAAGTGAATACGGCAGAAATTTTCTGAAGGGCAAGGAAGAAAAAGATACTCAAAAAAACACCGATCTCTCTCAGGCAAAACCTGTGGAAATTGCGGAAATCCGGCAGCTTTTACCCTGTATAGCAGACTCCTCAAAATTCAGGGTAATTGCAAATATGACTCCCCCGCTTGGTGGAACCCTCAAAGTTCTTGAACCTCTCTTTCCCAGAGGTAGATACTCGGACAAGATTAACGCCCTGATAATGCAAAAAGGAGAAGTGCTTACAACGGTTTACGGTACTGGAAAAGTTACCATGACAATGATTAAAAATGAGTCAGAGGCCAGAGAAGCGCTTGAAAGTCTTAGAAGTATCATCAATGAGGCTATTGCAAAGGGTGTTGCTCCGGCTCCTCGGGAAAAGGTCAGGGTCGAACCCATGGAGCTTTACAAATACCTGCCTCAGACCAATTGCGGTAAATGCGGCGAACAGAGCTGTTATACTTTTGCCATAAAACTCATGAGCGGAGAAACTTCCCTTGATAAATGTACATCGCTCAAGGAGCCGAAGTACGCAACTAACCAGGAACATTTGCAGGTTCTCAGTGCGTACATTTGAGCCTAATAATGTGAATAATATTTTAGAGCCTATCGAAAAGTATGGTTCACTGGTGTATCATGCCATGCTAAATGAAATAATAGCAAAGTAATTTCCAGGTTTCTGCAAAGTCTTCAACTACTAAATGAGCTCATCCCAAAACCAATTTTAGTCTCACATCAGTAAGAGTTTCAAAATTATTTTTCAGGATAAGAAGCTCTTATTGATAATCCAAAATACGATATTCAGAGAAGCAATTTTGCGTTTTGGAATAGGCTCAATGAATAAACTTTCTTTGAATAGGCGACTCTCATTATTTTTTAACTCTATCACCTTTGAGTTATATGATATTAGTTGTCAAAGACTTTACAGAATCCTCTTCTAACTCAGCAGGATCTAGGGTGCAGGGACCAGTGGTGCACTTCCCACAGCCATGTTGATTAAGTTCAGGGTAAGCTTTTATATCTTCTTGAAGCTGCATGAAGCATTTTTCTTTATCAAACCCATTTGAACTAAGAGCACCGGATTGACATCTATCCACACATACAAGGCATTTTTCTCCTCTTTTGTGTCTACAGAACTCTTCTTTTGGACGTGGAGTAGGGGGTATTTCGGCAGAAATCAGAAGAGAGCCAATTCGACCTGCACATCCAGATTTCGTAATCAACATTTGGTTAACTCCGAATGTTCCAATTCCGGCAGCATAAGCGGCGCTCTTGTGAGACCATGAAACATTAAAACCCTTATTCTTATAATCGAAAATCGCTTTAGGTACAATTGCTGTGACACCATCTTTTGCAAGTTCAGTTTTGATTCTTTCATTGATTTCTCCGATAAGGTGAGAAGTATCTAGGCTAGCCTGAATAGATTCCTTTACCACACCTGATTTCAAGTTCTGTTTCACAAGTTCTTTATCAAATGGCAAGAAGAAAGCAACAACGGTCTTTGCTTCAGGAAAGATTTCTTTTGGATTTAAGTGATGAAAACCTACGATTTGTTTAATTTCCATAAAAATAGGATCGGTAGTAGAAGCAAAACCTATAATAGGCTCACGATATCTTGTTTCAGTATCTGAATTTGCTACAGTGTTCTTTATTATGGTCTCAATCTTGTTTTTTAGTTCCATATTAGAATCTCCTCAAATATATGAGAGACTTTTGTTTCAACCTAATAGTCGGCAGATCCTCTTTAAATTATAACCGTTTAAATGTTATCGTATCAATCTTTTTTGATATTTGGCTTTTGTGTTTTTGATCCTTCAAACCTTATATTCTTAAAAAACTCAAAGACGGGCTCTATACTGCTGCCCGTTTTTATAGGGAAATCAAAGAAATGGGGTTTGATGGAAGAAAAACCATAGTCAAGGGCTTCGTACAAAAAGTCCGACCCAAACTGGAGTCCCTGATGTACTTCGTTATGAAACAAAACCAGGTGTTCAGGCTCAGGTTGACTGGAAGATTTAGGAACAATTGAAGTTGATGGAAAAATGAAAAAACTCTATTGCTTCAACATTATTCTTGGATATTCCGGAATGAGCTATGTTGAATTTACACTGAGCATAGACACTCCTACTCTTATTCAGTATCATCTAAATGCTTTTGAGTATTTTGGAGGATTTACCACAGGAGATCCTCTACGATAACATGAAACAGGTTGTTATCAAAAGAACCTTGAAAGTTTCGGATTCTGAATGGAACTCACAGTTTGAGGATTTCTTCAAATGCTTTGGTTTTATTCCCAGGTTATATAGGCCTTACAGGCCTCAAACAAAAAGCAAAATTAAAAATAAGGTGGGGTACGTCAAGAGGGATTTCTTCCTTGGAAGAAAGGTCTACATCTCTCGAAGACCTGAACGTCCAGGTCCATGTATGGTTAGAAAGGGTAAATTCAACTGTCCACGGGACAACTTATCAAATCCTTCTTGAACGCTTTAAGGAGGAGAAACTGAACCCTCTGGGGAAGGTTCCTCCTTACAAAGTTTAATCTGAACTTTTCCAACTTTTTTGTTAAATCTATTATTCTTACTTTACTACTACAGTAGCTTTTGCTTCTGTAACTCCTTCCAGACTGAATGTGTAAGTTCCTGAATCTTCAAACGTATATGAAAACGCTTTTCCGTAGTTAATAGTTTGTTTTTCCCACAAACCATCCTCACTCACAAGCACTGAAGATCCTTTTGGTCTTTTGTAGTTTACCCACGAAACTGTGCTTCCTTTTTCAATTTCTATGAGATTTGGAGTAAGTGTCGTTGAATATATTGCTATCTTTTCCTTATTCTTGACGTTTTCTTTATTCTCGACGTTTTCTTTATTCTTGACCTCTAGATTTTTCATAGAGGAGTTTGGGTTTGACTGAACCTGCGCTTTTTCTGCGGTGACTGTTGTTCCCACAGAGTTTTCTGAACTTGCGTTCTGTGATTCACCAGCAAGTACGGTTACTGTTCCTTTTATATCAGGGTTATCTTTAAGGGTAAAAGAATAGGTCCCTGGGTTTTCAAAAGTAAAGGAAAAGGCTTTTCCATAGTTCAATGTTGTCTCTTCCCAAAGCTCGTCAGCGCTTACAAGCACTACTGGGGCTTTTGGTTTCTTGAAGTTAATCCAGGTAACACTTTCACCGGAGTGTATATCAATTTTCTCGGGTGAAAAGGCACTGAAAATAACTACCCTGTTATCAGGGGTATCAGCACTTTTTACAACTATTGTTGCTTCTTTTGCCGCTGCAAACCCTGTCGACGTAATAAGAAGCGCCACTATTAGCAGGGCAAAGATTATAGATTTATTACGGTCTTCCGTCTTAAAACCTCCAGTTTTCCAGCTTTGTATCGAACTCCTTTTTGGAATTACCATTCTAAACTTTGCTATGCATTTCATATAGCCAAAACGGTGTGATTTTTATTCATGTGATATGAATAATCCAGAGGCTTTTGTCAGGCAAACCATTTTGGGATAAGCAAAAGGTCTTGGTTATTTTAGACTGGCCATTCTAAACTGGCTATTCTAAACTGGCTATTCTAAACTGGCTATTCTAAACTGGCTATTCTAAACTGGCTATTCTAAAATGAATTGAAAAATGCTAGTCTTTTGGCACTTCAATTATTATTTATTTTTTAAAAGAGATAAATGAATATAGCCAGACTGCTGTTTTTTCTCTTGAATATAAGAACTTTTCATTGAATTTATATAATCCCTTCAAGAGTATTATTAGGTAATATGAAATCGAAAGCACATACCAGAGTAGAAACCAAATCTTCGCTTCTGGATACTATTTTCCTTTCTGAAAAGAGAAAGACTCTTCTTTTACTCCTTAAAGAAGAAGGCCCAAAAAGCAGCGAGGATATCAAAGATGTGCTTGATTTTCCCTGGAAATCAATCACTCCCCAAATTAAAAAATTAACTGATTGGGGCCTTGTTCTCGAAGATAATGGAATATACTCCCTCTCAGATATGGGTGCAGTGATTGCCTCGAATGCAGAGTTTTTCCTGAATACGCTTTCAGTATATGAAGAAAATCTGGATTTCTGGTCTGACCACGACGTAAGCCCTATTCCTTCCTACATTCTTAACAAAATCGGAGAACTGGGTCACGTCAAAATTATAGAACAGGATTTCTCAAACGTTTTCCAGCTTCCAGAAGAGGTTATGACAAATTTAATGAGTTCCAGGAGTATAATGTCTTTTATTTCGATAGTTCATCCTTTTTCTCTTTTACTTCTTTTTGAGTATCTTCAAAAGGACACCGAAGCTACAACAATTGTTACAGAGAAAGTTCTAGAGGCTTTCCAGACCGAATATAATTCCGATATTCCACTTTTAAAAACAAGCAATCCCATAATTAACAAAGCTCTGATCGAATATAAGAAAGAAATAAAAAAGGTCTTTCGCAGCAAAGTTTCTGATTTTATGGTATACGAAGGTGACTTAAACCCCATATCATTGATTGTAACTGATAAGATCTTTTTCCTCTCTTTACTTGACAAAAAAGGGAGAGTGACAACCCGATTTTTAATTGCCTTTGAACCTCAGGCTTTAAAATGGGGAGAGGAACTTTTCATGTATTATAAGGAAAGGTCAAAGTCCGTACCTTCATCTTTGTCTACCTTATGAAATTTATCTATTTTTCAATTTATTCATGAGCCATTTGGTTTTTGTACTTTCATTATCATATTTTTTCGTATCTCAACACACAATTGACTATCTTGGACTAATTCTGAGAATACAAAGCCAGCATTGGAATCCGAAAATAAGGAACATATTCCACGGACTTATTTAAACTAAAATCATTTGAGAAGGGAAAATACTCTCCTCCCTTCGTATTGAATTTGATTCCATCTAAAAGTCAGGCCGTAAACACTACATCAACTCTTTCAACATCCCATAAAGACCCCAATTTTTCTATAATATCCTCTTTTATTGCTGGAGCAAACTGATGATTTGCAGGCAGGTCTACAACCACCCTCACAACTCCATCTTCCACGCTCGTTTTCAGGATAAGGTTTGTACGAATTATGTCAAGGCCGGTCAGGGGGTTCATAACGTGCTTTAGCCTGCTCTGGATTACTTTTTCGGTGGTAGGCTCTTTCTCGGTTATAAGCCCGTGTTTTTCTTCATAGTCTTTGATTGCGGCCCGCAGGCCCTCAACTGCAAGCACTGAGCAGTGGGCTTTGATCGGAGGGAGCCCTCCAAGTTCTTCTGAAGCCTGTTTCCATGTTATTTTCTTCGCCTCATCAAGGGTCTTTCCTTTCGCAATATCTGTAATAACCGAGCCAGTAGCAATGTTTGAGGCGCAGCCATAAGATTCGAATTTTATATCTTCAATAATCTTGGTATCAGGATTGACCTTAATGTAAACCGCTACCATGTCTCCGCAAGCCGGGCTTCCTTCAAGGCCTTTCCCGTCAGGGTTCTCGATCTTTCCCACATTGTGAGGGTTCTTGAAATGCTCCAGTACTTTTTGGCTGTAAGGAAACTTCATTGTCTCACCTTATATTTTTGTAACTTTCTCTGATCTTCTTTTCTTCCTGTATTCTCTTATCCTCTTCTCTGATTGACTTATGTGATCGCCTGGATTCTGCTTTCTCTTACTATTTTTTCTACCTTTTTCCATTCATTTCCTTGCAAGTGGGCTTATTTCCCTGAGCCTTGCCACTATCTCACTCATTGCTTCGATTGCTGCATCAGCATCCCCAATTTGATTATAGCGCCCAAAGGTAAAGCGTACTGAGCCATGCGCTCTCTCGTGATCTCCTCCTATACCCCGGATTACATGGCTGGCTTCAAGAGAGCGGCTAAAACAGGCTGAACCCGTGCTTACTGCAAAACCTCTCATATCCATATGCAAAGTTACGGATTCACCTTCTACGTAGTGGAAAGTCAGGTTTGCGTTCTGAGGCAGGCGTTTTTCCCAGCTTCCATTAAGAGTAACGTCCGGAATCTCGGAGAGGGCTTTATCAATTACGCGATCTCTCATTGCTTTGAGTCTTCTGTTTTCCTCTTCGGTTACGAGCTCTACAGCTTTTGCAAAACCGACGGCTGATGGGATATTTTCGACTCCTGCCCTCAGGTTAAACTCCTGGAAACCTCCATCCATGAGTTTGGTTATTGGGGTATCTTTCCTGATGTAAAGCGCACCTATTCCTCTTGGGCCATGGATGGTATGGGCTGACATTGTGATCAGGTCTACAGGTAGTTCCTCTACATTGAGAGGTAGCCGAGTAAAGCTATGAGTAGCATCCGTGTGCAGGATCACTTCTTTTTCTTCACATATTTCC
The DNA here is from genome assembly GCF_001729375.1 of Methanosarcina sp. A14. Classification (NCBI taxonomy): domain Archaea; kingdom Methanobacteriati; phylum Methanobacteriota; class Methanomicrobia; order Methanosarcinales; family Methanosarcinaceae; genus Methanosarcina; species Methanosarcina sp. A14. The sequence goes on from NZ_LZPK01000072.1 coordinate 9,165, forward strand.
GAGATAGCTTTCAAATCCTGCACTGTTCCTATTTCTTGGTTCCCCTGTTGAAGTGAGACAAGAACCGTTTCCTTTGTAATTGCATTTTTAAGCCCTTCGAGATCTACAAAACCTTCAGCATCAACATCCAGGTAAGTAACACTAAACCCCTGTCTCTCGAGAGCTTTTGCTGTATTCAGCACAGGAAAATCTTCTATTTTCGAGACGACAACATGTTTTCCTTTCTTTTCTTTAAAAGTCATGGCAACACCTTTAAGTGCGGTGTTACTTGACTCAGTGGACCCTGAAGTAAAGATCAGCTCTTCCGAGTTTGCATCGAGCTTTGAAGCTATGCTTTCACGGGACCTTTCGAGTGCTTCTTTTGCGTCAATACCCATAGAATAGCCAAATTCCGATGTTGCAACTGCATAGGTGTCAAAAAAATAAGGTTTCATTACTTCGAGTACCCGCTCATCCAATCGTGTGCATGCGGCATTGTCAAGATATTTTACATTCTCAAATATTTATTCTCCCCCCATTAAAATAACCAAATTTTGGATTTTACAGTTAAATCTCAGATTTTTCAGTACCCTGGGCTTTTAATCCGATAAATTTCCGGGGCAATAATCCCCTGAATATTTTTTTCTGGATATTTTTTTCTGGATATTCTTTTCTGGATATTTTTTTCCTAGATAGTTGTTATCTGAGTATAATACATTTAAATCGGTCAAATCATGGAAAAATTCGCATTATCGTGGCAATTTAAACTCTAAACTCAAATTTTATAACTTATTAGAGTTTTAAATAAAGAGCGTTACGTTTGCGTCCCGTGCTTCCTGAATATACGAACCTACAGCTCCCCATTCATCTATCCATTCCGTTCGAAGCTCCTCTTTACTCAAGCCCATAATTTCCATGGTCATCTCACAGGCGATTATTTTTCCGCCAAGTTCCTTGAAATCATTCATCAGTCTTTCAAGTGAAGCAACATTGGCTTTATTCATTCTTTGTTTAATCATCTGCCTGCCAAGCCCCAGCATATTCATTTTGGAGAGTGGCCCCTTATCAAGCTCTCCTTTCTTCAAGCGCATTAGCCCCCAGAAGGTAAAGTATATGGAGGCTTCCATACCCATTGCCAGCGCTCCGTTTGCAATTATAAGTGCGCTGTATACTTTATCCATATCGCCGCTATGCAGGATAATGACAGTCTTTTCCCCCATTTTCATTCCTCTTCCGGCTTATCTCCGGATTTTTATCTCCCACTCTTTGCCTCCTTCCTTATCTTCAATCTCCAGCACTTTGAGCCCCATTGCTTCGCAGGCCATAGGAATTTCCTTTTTTGACGCCGGATGTGTCCCCTTCACAATAACAAGATCCCCTGGAGCAGCTTTCTTTAAGGCTTTTCTGCACTCTACCAGCGGAACCGGGCAAGTCTGCCCTCTAACATCGATTTCCATTTCTGCCATTATTCTTACCCCCCAAAGTAAGAGAAACGGAAGGATTCTGACAACAGTTTTGCTTGCTGTTGTTCCTTAAATTCATTATATTCTAAAAAATATATTCTCGAAAAATATATTATCATTTCATATTGAAAACTCTATCTAGGAAATATTCTTAGGACTTACGCAGTTAAAATGCCGAAAACTTGATATCTTTATAAATATACTTATGGCTTAGTGTTTCTCTAAAAACGTACGGAGTTATGGACATAAATCCACCTAAGTGTACCGACATTGACTACATTAAATATCTCATTGCGGCTTCTAAAGTTTTTAGCTGTACTGAAGCTGCTAGATGTTATCCAGACATAGCTAATGCTCC
>NZ_LZPK01000073.1:0-12377 GCF_001729375.1 Methanosarcina sp. A14
AGGAGTTGTTATGATGTCGGCGTCGATAAGGGTTTTAGCTTCCACTTTCTGCCAGTTATTGTACTCCTTGGGAAAGTCGATCCCTACGATATGGCCCGACAGCCCTACAACTACAGTCTCCTGCTTCTCTTCATCGGACACAATCTCATACCGGTACACGTCTACTCCGCTGACTCTATCTTTCTTCGGGTTTTTTGGAGCCAGAATCGCAGCTATCCTCCTTGCTGCTATATTTTTTTCCGTTACAATAAGGTGCATCTAAAACTCCGGTATAATTTTTTAAATTCTCTGGAGGAATACTAACGTACCCCAAATCTCCTTCCAGTCTGAGACAAAGCCTGCCTCCTAATTCTTTGAAGTTTCCTTTTCCAATATATATTTTTGGATTGAATCATAAAATACGCTGTCATCCGTAACTAAAATTAGGCTCAGAGCTCTCCATCTGCCTTTCTAGAGTCTTCATCCACCCGTTAAACTCTTCTACTTATCTGTCCTTATTTATCTCTTCACAACTCTATGGGATACGGTTCTCTATGGGATATTTTCCCTGTTAATTCCTTTTAATATTTTAAGCCTTCTCAAATTTTTTCAGTTATTTTCAGTTGTTTTCATATGTTTTAAACCGTATTTTAGTGTTTTTAGTATTTTTAGCTATTTTTTGCTGTTTTTAACTATTTTTAGCTATTTTCTAGTACTTTTCCTTAGTACTTTTCCTTAGTACTTTTCCTTAGTACTTTTCCTTAGTACTTTCCCTAAAGGACTTTCCCTTATCTTCAGTCAGCCTGAAAGCAAGTTCTACAGCTTCTTCCGGACTTTTTGCTCTGTGAACGCCTTCAATTTTCCAGCCTGGTTCAACCACGACTACAGGTTTCCCCATTTTCAGACCCAAGGCTATCTCCGAAAGTGTTCCGTATTCCCCATTAACCGCAATCAATGCATCCGAAGACTGAGCTATAAGAGCATTTCTGGCATGTCCCATTCCACTAACAACCGCGATATCTATCCAGAGATTTGCTTCTTCCCTCAGAGCTCCAGGCAAAATTCCCAGGGTTATTCCTCCTTCCTGCTTTGCTCCGTATGCAGCGGCTTCCATAACTCCGCCCAGACCTCCGCAAAGCAGAACCGCTCCTCTTTTTGCGATCTCTCTTCCCACCCTTTCTGCAAGAACTCTGACCTCACTGCCGCAAGCTCCTGCACCTATAACTCCTATCTGTTTTCTGTTCTCTGCTTTCACCGGTACTTTCATTGCGCAAACATCCTTTTCTTCATTTCAGGTCTTTTACGAGTATTTTTCTTTAAATAAGCCCGAATTTGCTGGCATTCAAAAACAGTTAGAGACAATGGATAGTCAGAGATAATGGATGATGGATAATCAGAGATAATGAACAATAAATAGTTAGAAATAATGGACAACGAGTATTCAGAGATAATGGACGATGGATATCAGAAATAATGGACAATGGGTATTCAGAGATAGTGGATGATGGATAGTCAGAAATAATGGGCAATAGGTAGTTAGAAGTAATGACTCTGAATTTCCACGATCTCAGTACTGTTCTTTGCGGTTGCATACTCTTCAAGTGGTTCCTTATTGAGTTCGAGAAAACTGTGCCCCCAATTAAACTTGGAAAGGACTTTTTCAGCCTGTTCTTTATGCCCCAGAATATAGAGAGCTGCTGCAAAGGCTTCTGCTGAATTAAGTTTGAAAGGCCTTCCGAAATTTACAGGATTGCCTGCAAGCAGATATGGAAGAGCCCTGTGCTCAAGGTTCAGCTTCGCAAGTTCGGGAAAAACCCTTTCCACTTCTTCCCATGAACAATCGAGTACGATTATCCCTTTTCTGTAATCGTCGGCAGGAGATAGGGCTTTTTCTGCAGTAGGGTCAAGAAGGATCGCTGACCTTGGCAATCTTGATATCCTGTCATAAAGACGGGCAAGGTCAAAGCGAGCCAATTTCCTTCCAGTGCATTTTTTCGGGTCACACTGCCCGGCATGATAGATATAAAGGGAAATATCCCGTTGATTTGTCGGATTCATTACTGATCCTCTGGATGATGAGATCCTATTTAAATAGCTTCCTTATTTACCTGTTTTTTCTTTTATCTGCTCGCCTGTGTAATTGTTATTTAACATTTATTAATGACTGGAAAATTTTTTAAAAACAAATAATAAAATAGCTTATATATAATGGTTAATATACAATTAGTTATACCACTGCTTCGTCTCTGGTAAAGATTGAAGATGAGTTAATATTGAAAATATTGAAAAATGATGTTTTATAGTATCCTATCTTTGTGATGTTGAGTGATAAATAAACATTTTACTTTAGCCTACGTCATACCGGTAATTCGTGATGGAAAAAGTGCATTCATTAAAAGTGTATTTAGTAAAAGTGTATTTAGTAAAAGTGTATTTAGTAAAAGTGCATTCAGTAAAAGTGTATTTAGTAAAAGTGCATTCAGTAAAAGTGCATTCAGTAAAAGTGCATTCAGTAAATGTTCTTTACCAGCAATGTTAGTGGTATTTATGGGGGAGATTGCACTATTATGGCTGGCTCCATCGATGAATTGAACCTGGAGAAGGAAACTATTCTTCTTTGAGAGGGAGAAGGATATATTCTCTTTGACTCTGGCTATTTCTAAGTGTAGATAAATCATCCAGAAGCATGAAGTCCCATATCGGGAAAAAGATACTCCTTTAACGGTGTTCAGGTATATATTTCCGCCTCGGGGAGTACTGGTTGAAGAACTAAATATTTGGGGAGTGGGCTATATGGAACAACCAGCTGATGTTACGGAACAATCAATTGAATCTGAATATGAAATTGGATATGAAATACTGCAGGTACCCTGGTGGGTGGTTCTTCTGGAAGGGATCATTGCCATCCTTGTAGGATTATTCCTCTTATACAGACCTGCAGCAACCACTGTCTTTCTTGTACAGATTCTTGGTATTTTCTGGCTGGCAGAAGGGATTCTTTCTGTCATAGGAGCGCTGATATTTTCGGGTAATAGGGTATGGAAATTGCTTTCGGGTATCCTGAGCATTATTGCAGGAGTTGTTATACTGACGTACCCAATCTACAGTCCTTTCATAGTCCTTACATTATTCATTATTTTCATAGGGGTATGGGCTATTATCAACGGGGTCGTAAAAATTGTCCTGGCTCTTAAAGGAGGAGGATGGGGAATAGGAATCATTGGTGTCCTCACCATGATTCTCGGCCTGCTTCTTCTAACCAATTCTCTTGTAGGAGTCCTGTTCTTACCATGGATATTCGGTTTTTTCCTGATTCTCGGGGGAATCGGGTCACTTATCTGGGGATTAAAAATGAGAACCTGATGTAGGTTATTGCAGGACAGGGGGAGTTTGAGTATGGAAAAACCTATTGGTGTCACAATACTGACTTTTGTAGCTGTTGTTCTGGCGTTTTTAAACGCTATTGTAATGCTTCGGTTCCTCGGCTTTTTTCCCTTTTTAGGGGTAATTGAGGGCCGTGTTTTCAGTCTCTGGTATGCACTGCTGTATGGCCTGCTCGCCTACATATGGGTGTGGCTGGCTCAGATGCTCTGGCAGGTGGACAAGCAAGCCTGGATGTTTCTGGCTGTTATTACGATATTCAACTTGTGCATTGATTTTGTGTTACTAGTTACAGGAGGTTCATGGTATGATGTGAATTTATCAGTTCTCGCGAATACCCTAATTCTCATCTATATCATGCTGCCGGGTGTAAGAGAAGCATTCAGAATGGCTTAACGAGCGAAGATGCAGGTGGCATAAATTAAGAGTCTTCAGTAATGAAAAAATTTACGCCTTCCTGCTTATTCTTTAATTTCTCTGGGTCTACGGCTATAAACTCTACTGGCTGTAAACAGAATTATGTGAGCTTCTTCCTGCAGAGATTACGCCTTTATATTTTACTACAGGAGGTGTTGACATAGAAAGAAAGACTGTACTTGCTTCTCTCGTGCTTGCAATGTTTGTGCTTGTTATTGATACGACGATAATGAATGTTTCTATCTCTACACTCATCAAAGATTTTGACACTAACGTTGCCACCGTCCAGGCTGCCATTACACTCTATTCTCTTGTAATGGCATCACTTATGATCACCGGAGGAAAGCTTGGAGATATTATTGGTCGAAAAAGGGCATTCAGGACAGGACTGATCATCTATGGTAGTGGTTCGTTCCTGACTGCAATCAGCCCGACAATGGCTGTGCTGTTTATAGGCTGGTCAATCCTTGAAGGATTAGGAGCTACCCTTGTAATGCCTGCCATTCAGACGCTCGTGACCTCAAACTACAGCGGAAAGGACCGTGCACTTTCTTACGGCATTTTAGGAGGAATCGTTGCAAGCGCGATTGCACTCGGGCCCATTATAGGAGGCTGGCTGACAACTGAGTACACTTGGAGGCTTGCCTTTGGCGGGGAGGTAGTAATCGTGATTATTATCCTGTTGTTAAGCCGGTATATTCTGGATGCGCCCCTTGAGACTGAAGAGAAACCCAGGCTGGATATAGTCGGCTCGATAATCTCTGCGCTGGGAATGGGGCTTATTGTCTTTGGGATATTACTGGCAGGGACATATGGCTGGTGGGAAGCGCGTCATCCCTTCTCAATAGGAGGAATTGAAATTTCTCCATTCGGGCTTTCCCCGACCCCAGTGTTTATTTTAGCAGGAAGCATTATCCTGTTGGGTTTTGCCCTCTGGGAATTTCATGTCATTACTCTGGGGAAGATGCCGCTCGTAAGACTTGACGTGCTCAGGGATCGCAGGGTTACTTCAGGTATTTTTGTCCAGATGGTTCAGACCGTTCTTATAGGAGGTTTTCTGTTCAGTATGGCTCTTTTCCTCCAGATTGCCATGGGTCTCAATGCTATGCAGACAGGATTTCTCTACCTTCCACTTTCCATACCACTTTTAATTGCTTCGCTCACAGCATCTCGGTTATCTTCCCGCATAGCCCCAAAGCGCATTATTCAGGTAGGGCTACTTGTACTTATCGCAGGGCTGTTACTGGCTATTGCAACCATTAATGTGGAGGTCAGAGGGTTTGCCCTGCTGACCGGTTTTGCCTTAATAGGTATAGGCGCAGGAGTTATAGCATCGCAGATAATGAACCTCATCCTCTCCCAGGTAGGTCCTGAAAGGACAAGCGAGACAGCTGCTCTTATGAGCACTTCCCAGAATTTGGGCATGGCTATTGGAACTGCCCTTATGGGCTCCATAGTTATTGTGGGCCTAGTCGGAGGAGCCACTAACCTTATCAATGACAGTACTGCTATTCCAGAGGAGCTCAAGCCTTCTGTGATATCGGCAGTAGAGGATAACGCCCGCTTTTTGAGCGATGAAGAACTGACAGCTATCCTGAAAGATGCTCCTCCTGACCTTTCACAGAAGGTCTTGAAAGTAAACGAAATTGCCCGCATTCACGGGATAAAAACTTCCCTCTGGGGACTGGTGGTTTTTGCGATACTTGGCATAATTGTCTCAATCTTTCTCCCGCCTGAGATCCTGGTTCCTTCGCAAACTGAGATATAAAAATAGTCGATAGTTCGAAAGAATATGTGAGAATTTTGGGTTGGGCGAGTCACTTTTGAAATATATTGCAGGATGAACATGTTTTTTCTGTTTTATCCATTAAGTAGCGGGCATGAGTTATTGAAAAAAATATGCATAAGACTCTCTTTACATTTTTCTTAAATAAGATGGGCTTATTTGGTTTTTAGGAATTGATCAATAACTTAAGCATACAACCCTATTTTATTGAGAGTAAAAACATGTATATCCATTTTCATGGAGTTCTATTTGAAAAACAGAACTTGAAAAACAGAACTTGAAAAACAGAACTTTTCTACTAAGCAAAATCCTAAAACTAATTTATTAAGGAATTTAAATTTAAGGATGATAAAATATATATTTATCCTTTATAAAGTAAAAGTGATGAGATCTAACCTGATCACAATTCTTTTGTCTTCCGAAAAAAGGACCGACCTGCTTCTCCTCCTCAAAGAAAAGCCTCGAACCATTGAAGAGATCAATAATGAGCTTAATACGAACTCAGTCGCAATTCTGCCCCAGCTTAAAAAACTGAAGGAAAAAGGGCTCGTGATTCAGGAAGAAAAGATATATGAACTTTCCCTTATTGGGAAAATCATTGTTAGAAAAATGGAATCTCTTGTAAAAGCCTTCAGACAGCTTGAAAACAATTACAAGTAAGTGGGCTTTTGAGATATCTTCAAAAATCTGCAAAACCTTCTTCCTGAACTTGCTAATCCAGCAGCCTATTTAAAAAAACCTTTTTCCGAACTTACTACCGGCAGCTAATCGAGATTAAGGTAAAGACCCAGACGACATTTGCCTATCACCCTTAATCTCTGCTGCCAGCTAATGAAGAAATGCTGTCCTTATCCCTGATTTTCAAGCTTTTTATGAATTTGTCTCTGAAATTCAAACTTTTTAATAATTTGTCTCTGAAATTCAAACTTTTTAATAATTTGTCTCTGAAATCCAAACCTTTTAACAATTTTTTTTCTGTATTATAAGCATTTCAAAAACTTATCCTTGCTTTTCAAGCTGCTTTTGAGCTTTTTCCCTTACCTCGGCAAAAATATCCTTTCCTTTTACATCAATCCCTACAATAAGCGGCCCGAATTTTTCCACTCTGAGCACCCAGACAGCTTCAGGCATCCCAAGGTCAAGCCAGTAGACGGCTTTTACTTCTTTGATTAACTCTGCGGCAAGGGCTGCACATCCGCCTGTATAAGCCAGATAGACGGAGCCATTCTTCAAAGCATCAGCTACGCCTTTCATCCCGCCTTTTCCTATGATTGCCCGAACGTTATGGGCTTTCAGGAGAGGGGGAGTCATTTTTGACATCCTGCCGCTGGTTGTAGGACCGGCAGACACTACTTTCCAGCCGTTTTCGGTTTGCTGCATCAGGGGGCCGCAGTGGTAGATTACAGCACCTTCCAGGGAAAAAGGAAGAGCTTCTTTGTTATCTCCCATTTCAAGAATTCTGGCATGAGCTTCGTCCCTGGCTGTCAGGATTTCCCCTGAGATATAGACAATATCTCCGGCATTGAGTTTCTCGATATCTTCTTTCTTCAGCGGAGTTTTCAGGTTATATTCCATTACTCATCCCCCCAAACACAACCGAAGCATGTCGATTCGCCCAGCACTGGATATTTACTGCAACCGGAAGGGAAGCAGTGTGGCAGTGAGCTTTTTTTACACGCACTGCAAGGGCAGTTGTGCTGCCTCCAAGCCCCATACATCCTATTCCAAGGGCGTTTACAGCTTCAAAGATTTCTCGTTCCAGTCCCTCTATCGGGGCGTCAAGAGGCTCAAGAAGGGATTCTTTTGCAAGCCTGGCTGCCGCATCAAAAGAACCCCCAATACCGATTCCTATGGTCAGGGGAGGGCAGGGCATTCCTCCGGCGTTTACTATGGTTTCTAACACGAAGTTTTTGATACTTCCGGTTTCTGTAGGATTAAACATACGCAGCGAACTCATATTTTCCGAACCTGCGCCTTTAGGTGCAGCTGTGATCTTTAACTGGTTTCCGGGTACAATTTTCCAGTGAATATCCGGAATTCCAACTCCTGTATTGTTTCCGCTGTTCTTTCGGGTCAGGGGATCGACTGCGTTCGGCCGGAGAGGAATTTCGGCTGTTGCAAGTATCACTGCTTCTCTGATTGCAGCCTCAAGGTCAAAACCTGGCTGAAACTCGCTCCCGATTTCCGCAAAAAAAATCATTATGCCTGTGTCCTGGCACATGGGAACCCTGTGTTTTTTTGCAATTTCAAGGTTCTTCAGGATTGCCCGAAGCTGAAATTTTGCAACCTGATTTTCTTCTGCGGCCTCAGCTTTCCTGATTGCGTTTACTACATCATCAGGAAGCTCGGTTTCCGTTTTTCTTAAAAGGTCTGCAATAGACCGAATAAAACTTTCACGGCTAATTTTTGTAGACAAAAGATCACCATTGTATAGGAGAAATGAACTCTTTAGAACAAAAGGCAGGCATGAATATATATCCTGCACCGGATACACAGTGAGCGCTTTATGAGATAAATTCCGGAACGCTTTTTTGTTTTTAACGTTTAAATATCGAGCGGCCCACATTCTGGAATTGTGCAGTCGGCTGGGATGAAGGAGTTAGATTAAAGGGCTCTGTAGAAATCCTCTGCAATAAAGGATTTTCATTAATTTGAACTCAATAGCTATAGGTTTAGGAGAAGTTTAGATATTGCAAAATGTGGTCTGTTTCGTCAGTGACCTGCCACAACAATTGAAGAAAAAGAAGGAAAGAGAGCAGGATTTGAAGCATCACTTTCGAATCCCAAAAATACGTGGGTCTAATATTGCGCTTCTTATTCCCTCATTTGAAATGTTTAGTCATCAAGTTTTGCGTTCTTTTAGTTTACTGTTCTACGTTGCTGCCCTGATCCCTTTCAGAGGTCCTATTGCGAGCGGAACGAAGATGACGAGCACTACGATCCCTATGATTTTTCTCCGGTTCGATTTCCATCGCTTTCTCAAATGCTTGCCGAGCTTCGTTGTACTTCTTAAGGATTCCTAGAATAATTCCTTTATTATGCCATGCCTGTGCATTCGAGGGTTCGAGTTCTGTCACTTTTTCAAATATTTGCAGGGCCTCGTCATATTTTTTAAAATTCCTTAGATTCACTCCTTTCTCAATCAAAGTTCCAATGTCATCTGACTTACTCTTAGATAATTCTAGATCATTGTCTTTAATCAATGTATCAGGATTCTCTTGTTCCATTTTGATCTTCTTAACGAAGACCTTCACATCATATTGCGTTTTACCGTTTTTAGGGATGTAATCCCGTCCAACATAGCAATTACCAGTAACGCCTATTACCCTATTTGGAATCTCAATCCAAACATCGGCATCAAGGCAATGAAATTGGTTAGGAGGTTCGTACATATTTTTATATCTCCATATTACTATATGTTTTAAATGTATTTAAATGATTATATCGTTATATATAAAATATTAAAACAAAAAACAATCATGAAAAGTAGACATTCAGATTAACAGACGAAAAAATACAGAGCCGGTTAAAGCCATTTTTACATTCAGATATGAAGCAAGTAAAACAGGCAGTTGTATTATGACCTTAGATAATTTCGAAGTATGCAATAAGTTGCGGATACAAAGACGTTTTCATTTTAATTCCACTCAAGGTCTCAAACTGTTGTTTCACAGCCTCATCTCCTATGACTGATTTTACACCATTTGGCGCATCCATAACAAGAAATTCGTCGCTTTTAAGCCATCCTTTGGCTCGCACAATATCTCGCGGTATAATAAGCCAACCGCTTTCACTGATAGCTTTTTGTTGTAGTTTTGCCATAATTCCGAAGGGATTCTTTCGAGTATATATTTCACTGGCTAGTTGGCTGGGTAGCCTATCAGTACTACTCAAATCTCTAAAAGATTACAGATTTACCTATTTTTCAAAACAAGTATATTTGCGAGCACATTACGCATGTACATATAGGTGATCCCAAAAGATATTAAAACGTATCAGCTATTACCATGAAGAATAAACCAACGATAAAAACAGCTATTGAAGATACAAAAAAAGAGTAATAGGCTACAGTACTTTCTCCCATCAAACCTACTATAAAGTGGATCATATTTGAAAATGCTGCAATGAGAGAAAGTGCAAAAGGCAACATCAATTTTTTTCTTTTTTCTTCTGGGACAGAGAGGCAGAAAAGTGCAACGGCAACGGAAAAGAATATAGTAATGATGCTTATGGTAGTGGAATCAAAGGTGACAAAGTTGGAAAGGAATGGCTGACCATAAAAGAGGTTAACAGCGTTTGGGCTAAATGGAACCATAAACGTAAGATCCCTTACAAACGTATTAAGAATAATTCCAACAAGAAATGGAACTCCCCAATACCACCTAGGTGATATTCTTCTCATATTTTTAATAAAAACTAAAATTCCAATTGCAGGAAGAACCAGTGAAAAGAGATATAGCGTCAGGAGATTAATAAGCTCTCTATAAGGCATATTCGGTGTAATATACTTACAAATAACGAATTCGATCCACATAGCTAAAAAAGTGAGTGATATTAGGAACAATGATACTCTTGTCTGACGTATTGATTCTTGCTTCATAGCATAGCTCCAAAGTACAACGTCCGCATAATTTGTATTAACCGATGCTTGACTGTCAAAATAACTAATGATATAGTAGACAATATCTTAAGCTCTGTGTCGTTATCTTAACTATGTCGCAAAATTCTCAAAAGTTTGACGATTGGATGGTCAATTTGTATCTGATTAGGGACCTTCAAAATTATTCGAAATAACCAGTTGTATAAACGCTTTATTCTTGGAAAAAATGATTAATTTTAATTTTCCCATCAAAAATACACTTTAATCTGATCTAAAAACCAATTTTATCCAGTTAATAAGCGTTAAATTTATTGAGGAAGTCCTTTAATCCTCCTCTGGTGTTTGCTTATGAAACCTCTGTTTATCCCAATAAACGAAGATTACAAGTGAAAATTGCTTTCAGAGATATTAAACGTTTTTGATTTACGATCTATTATATCTATCTTTATTAATTATAAAAAATGATTAAAACGCTTGGCTGATATTTAAGAAAAAAGCACCATAAAGCCGTTTTTACATCCATGTATAAAGCAAGTAAAACAGGCAATAACATCTCGTTGACTGATCGCTAAAAATAACACACTTCAAGTTAACTGCTCAACAATATCTTCTCTGTCTTTCATTAATAAATAACCTTTAATTTTGTTAGCTAATCTTTTTGGAAGCTCAGACAATTTGCTAATATTCTCTCCTTTTATCCTTTGCAAATCTTCTTTAAGTTCAGCATAAGAAATTTCTTGTAAAGGAATCGTTGTTATTAGCGCTGCACCTGTTCCCAAAATCTCAATCCCTGAAGAAATTTCAATTTCTTGTGTTATGCCAGGGCTTAAGCTAATCCTTATCTCATTAATTTCTTGAGAAAGACCATCTACTTTTGTTCCTAATTCTTGACCTACTTTGTTGATATTTTCTACTACAACATCTTCAGGAACTACTGTGATAGTAGGAATTTGCTCAATCACGAAAAGTAGGGCTTCATATTGTTTTATCAGATTTCTTTCGTATCTCATTGCTTCAATCTTATTCAAAACATACTCATTTTCGGAAACGTATCCAATTTTCTTTTTTAAAACATATGCAATATCCTCTACCTTTTGTGTCATTTCTTCTGGACTACCCATTTCCCATTTTTGAACTTCCCTACAAACAGAGTATGCAATTTTTTCTGTGACGGTTCCTTGAGATTGCTTGTATGTATTTTTTGCTTTCTCTTGAATCTCTTCTAGGATTCTTTTTATATTTCTATCCAGAATAGGTAGTCCTTTTCTCATAACTTCTGTCGCTAACGGTGCTGTTTCTTCAGTATCTTTCATTAGTTCTACTGCACGATCACAGTATTTTCTATAGAAATTAAGCTCGCCTTTCATCGCCTGTATGTCTAGAGTTTCCAAATTCTGGACTTCTTTTAATGCTTCTGCGAGGTTTTCAACAGCTTCAAAAAGCTGTTTCTTGCTTTCTGAGTCTTCAATTGCAGCTTCAGCTTCTTCCAGATATTTGTTCACTTCTTCTCTAGCTTCCTGTTTTTTGAAAATAATTGTATGGAATGAGCGATAAAAAGGGAGACAAAACTGAGCTGGATTAAAGCCAAATGCTTCCTTTGCTGCGATTTCGAAAAATTCTATTGCCTTTTCTAATTCTTTTTTGTAATCTTCATATGTTTCTGCCAGGGAAGCCATGAATATCGAAACTCTTCCAAGAGAATGATTTGAGAAGGATCTCACCAGCGAATCTTCATCATTGGCCAGTCTATGTAAATCATTCCATGCCTGTTGTTTGTCTGGCACATGAGAAAATGCAGAACCAAGAGCCCAGGATGCATGAGACTTTACATTGCTGTTTTTATCATTGGTGAGTCTATGTAAATTATTCCATGCTTGTTGCTTATCTGGCACTTGAGAAAATGCAGAACCAAGAGCTGAGGTAGCACCAGACCTCACATAACTGTCTTCATCATTGGTGAGTCTATGTAAATCATTCCATGCCTGTTGTTTATCTACCACTTGAGAAAACACAAAACCAAGAACAGAGGAAGCATCAGATCTCACATAACTGTCTTCATCATTGGTGAGTCTATGTAAATCATTCCATGCCTGTTGTTTATCTGGCACTTGAGAAAACGCAGAACCAAGAGCTGAGACAGCACCAGACCTCACATAACTGTTTTCATTATTAGTCAGTCTATGTAAGTCATTCCATGCCTGTTGCTTATCTGGC
>NZ_LZPK01000074.1:0-14524 GCF_001729375.1 Methanosarcina sp. A14
AAGTATATTTATAAAGATATCAAGGTTTCGGCATTTTAACTGCGTAAGTCCTATATCTTAACGGAGTCCGAAAATTTGCAGAGGCACAGAAGGTGCGGCTACTGAGGGTTAGGGAAGGGGAACACACACTTGGATTTTTGCTTTTTAATTCGGCAGACGAGGAAGTCCCTGTAGATTTCTGGTCGGTTTTTACGGGAGCTCTTGCGAGAGATAGCTCTAAAAAGAATTTTGAAATCCTTACCGATTCTCTTCTTACTTTCACTCTCCCTGAAAGAGATATTGAAGTTTCTTCGGAAACCTGGCGAGACGCCGTTAATGAGTACTATTCGCTTATGCTCGTAAACCGGAATCTCTGCCCGGGTTGCGCGGTCAGACCTGAGTCTTACGGGAGTGTCTTTTCTGAAAATCGTGTTCGAAAGGTCGCAGAAATCTTTGATGTTCTTCAAAAAAAGGGGATTTACCCTGAAGGCAGGCTTCTTGAAGTCTGCTGTGGAAACGGAATGTCCACGCTTGCTCTCTACAGGCTTGGGCTTAATCCGCTGGCTGTAGAAATTAACAAATGCACAGTCTGTCAGGGGCTTGAGCAGGGAGTTTTGAACCCTCAAAGAACGGTTGTAATGGATGCAACGGCTCTTTCTAGATATTTTGAGCCAGGAAGTTTTGATGCCGTGATGGGATTTATGCTTGGGCTTGTCTATGAATTCAATAAAGATCTCTGGGTAAATATTATGAGAGAGGCGGCATCGGTAGCAAATGAGGGGGCTCTCATGCTTTTTACAGTTAGCAGTAAGACTGAGGCTGAAATTCTTGCCGGAGCTCTGCTCAGGGCAGGAGTTAATGGTGAAATTGTAGACAACACCGACTCTGAAGGGACTTACGATCAGTGGTTCTTTGTAGGAAGAAAACAAAAAGTTTAATCTGAAGGCTGCAAACTCAAGGAAATTGCTATTTCCCGGTTCAGCCAGGTATATTTTTTATTTACAGCTTTCTTAAAACTTTAGATTCATAACCATAATTTTTTAAATGGTTTTTAAGTTATATCAGGAACCTGGGACTTTTTTAAAAGTTGCTCTCTTAATGTTAACAGGCGAAAAGTATATACTTGTTAACAATTGAATATTAAAGAATTCTTATCAACGCAGATCTATGTAGTACTGCGTTCACATCTGTAATATTGATATCCTCCGATTGCGGTTCCGGAAAGTCGGTTAGATATAAACCGAAAAATCCCTCTTTCCGGTAAAACCGCAGAAAATCACATTAAAACCGTGATCTGAGGACTTATACACTTACTCAGACGGATCAAAATCTTAACCTGGATAATTTCGGCATATTAAATGAAACTTCCTGGAACAACCATTCGAAGTCTACTATCAGGAATAGTAAATCAGGTTATTTTGATTCGATTTTAAGAGGTTCATCCATGAGTGTAAAAATTACCGAAACCATCCTCCGGGATGCACATCAATCTCTACTGGCAACCAGAATGCGGACAAGAGATATGCTCGAAGTGGTTGAACAACTGGACCAGATAGGGTATTTCTCCCTTGAAATGTGGGGAGGTGCCACCTTTGACAGCTGTATCCGCTACCTTAATGAAGATCCCTGGCAGCGCCTGAGGGATATCAAAAAAGAAATGAAAGACACCTACGCTCAGATGTTGCTAAGGGGACAGAACCTTGTAGGGTACAGGCACTATTCGGATGACGTAGTCGAGAAATTCGTTACTAAGTCTTACCAAAACGGAATTGACATTTTCCGGATTTTTGATGCTGTTAATGATATCCGGAACATGGAATCCTCTATCAAAGTGGCAAAAGGTCTTGGTGCTCACGTACAGGGTACGGTTTGCTATACCATAAGTCCGGTACATACCGTTGAGAAATACGTTGAACTTGCAAAACAGCTTGAAGAACTGGAGTGCGATTCCATCTGTATCAAAGATATGGCAGGCCTTCTTTCCCCAAATGATGCCACACGTATAATCAGTTCCATGAAAAAAGAAATCTCCATTCCGATTTCTCTGCACTGCCACTGCACTTCTGGAATGGCTCCAATGAGCTATATGGCAGCCTGTGAGGCAGGGGTCGATATTCTGGACACTGCACTTTCTCCACTGGCCTGGGGAACTTCTCAGCCTCCAACCGAAACAGTCGTAGCTGCCCTCAAAGGTACTCCTTACGATACTGGGCTGGACCTGAATGATTTTGAAGAAGTCGTTAAATATTTCAAAATATTAAAAGAGAAATACCGGGGCATACTTGACCCTATTTCCGAACAGATCGATACCAACGTACTCATCTACCAGATCCCTGGCGGGATGCTCTCTAACCTTGTATCTCAACTAAAAGAACAGAACGCTCTTGACAAATATGATGCTGTACTTGATGAAATGCCCAGGGTTAGAAAGGAGCTTGGATATCCGCCCCTTGTCACTCCTACAAGCCAGATCGTAGGCACCCAGTCGGTTCTTAACGTGCTAATGGGCGAACGCTATAAGGTTATTCCTAAAGAGGTTAAGGATTATGTGCGCGGCCTTTACGGGCGCCCTCCTGCTCCCATAAGCCCGGAAATAATCGGTAAGGTAATCGGGGACGAGGAACCTATTCACTGCCGTCCCGCCGATCTCCTCAAGCCTGAATACGAGAAAAGAAAGAAGGAAGCCGAAGAAATGGGTATTGCTAAATCTGAAGAAGACATACTTACCTATATTCTTTATCCGGCTATCGCTCCAAAATTCTTAAAAGGAGAAATGGAAGAAGAAGCTCTTGCAGTAGTTACCCCTGCTCCTGAAGTGCAGCAGGAACACAAAGTTCCAACTCATTTCAAGGTCGAAGTAGATGAAGACATTTATGATGTCCGGGTTGAACCTGTTGGTGGGGAAGTTTCCATATCTGAGGCTTCTCCCAAAAAGTCGAGTGCTAAGTCTGTTAAAGGAGCTGTGAGCGTCTCAATGCAGGGCATGGTTCTCTCTCTTAAGGTCAAGGTTGAAGATACTGTTGCAGAAGGCGATACAATCGCTGTCATTGAAGCTATGAAAATGGAAAACGCTGTTCATGCTTCCCATTCAGGTGTTGTGAGAGAGATTTTTGTTTCCGAAGGGGACACCGTATCTCCTGGTGACATAATCATGTCAATCGAATAATATAGTGAGGTGGAAGGCATCATGTTCAAAAAAGTACTCATTGCAAACCGCGGTGAGATTGCAATCAGGGTTATGCGTGCCTGCCGTGAACTTGGAATTTCAACTGTTGCGGTCTGTTCAGAAGCTGATAAAAACGCCCTCTTTGCCAAATATGCAGACGAAGCCTACCTAATAGGCCCGGCCCCTTCTAGCCAGAGCTATCTGAATATGGAAGCTATTCTTGCAGTTGCAAAAAACACAGGAGCTGAAGCAATTCATCCGGGTTATGGTTTTCTCTCCGAAAACCCGGTCTTTGCAAAACGCTGTGAGGAAGAAGGAATTGTTTTCATAGGTCCTCCAAGCCATGTGATTGCCGAAATGGGAAGCAAGATCAGGGCTAGAAATCTTATGGCGAAGGCTGGTGTTCCTATTGTGCCAGGGACGAAAGATGCAGTTGAGGACCCGGTCGAGGCTGTAAAAATTGCAGAAGAGATCGGCTATCCTGTTTTGATTAAAGCCTCGGCAGGTGGCGGTGGAATTGGAATGAAAGTAGTTAATTCCAGCGATGAATTCGCCACTGCACTCAGCTCTACCAGGCAAATGGCTGGCTCAGCTTTTGGTGACTCCTCGGTTTTTATTGAAAAATATGTCGAGGAGCCCAGGCACATAGAGATCCAGATTCTGGCAGATGGATATGGAAACACGATTTACCTTTCGGATAGGGAATGCTCCATTCAGAGAAGGCATCAGAAGCTTATTGAGGAAGCTCCTTCACCTATCATGACTCCTGAACTCAGGGCAAAGATGGGAGAAGCCGCAGTCAGGGTAGCAAAGACAATTGGTTACGTAAATGCCGGGACAGTGGAGTTTCTTTATTCAAAGGGCAACTTCTATTTCCTTGAAGTCAATACTCGCTTGCAGGTCGAACATGGGATAACTGAGATGGTCACAGGTGTCGATATTGTAAGAGAGCAGCTTCGGATAGCCTGGGGAGAAAAGCTTGAATTTAATCAGGAAGATATTATTATTGACGGGCATTCTATTGAGTGCAGGATCAATGCAGAAGATCCGTTAAACGACTTTGCTCCGTCTCCCGGAAAGATCCGTGGATATCGGTCAGCAGGTGGGCCCGGAATCAGGGTGGACAGTGGAGTACATACAGGTTATACCATTTCTCCTTACTACGATTCAATGATTTCGAAACTCTGCGTCTGGGCAAAGACAAGGGATGCAGCGATTGCCAGGATGGAAAGAGCTCTTTACGAGTATGTGGTCGTTGGAGTAAAAACCAATATACCCTTCCATAAAGCAGTCATGCGTAATCCGGCCTTCCGCAGGGGCGACCTGACAACGGCTTTTATCGAAGATAATAATATTATGGAAGCCGTTGAAGAGGTTGTCAAAGCAGATGCTGAAAAAGGGGCTACTCTGGCTTCGGCTCTTGAAGCAAAAGACAAGAAAGTTGCGGCCATTACGGCTGCTGTGCATGCCTATGTGAGCATGGCACAGAAAACACAGCGGTGACATGTGTCCTCCTGAGAAACAGGAATAGGATTCAGGTCCGTTCGATATGAAACAATTTAAACTAAAAAAATATATACGGTTGAACGCATACATTTGTATGGGGTACGATGATGGGAGATAAAAGATCTCGAATTATCAAGGCACTTAAAGATGCACAGAAAAGTCCTGTTTCCGGCGAGGAATTGGGGCTCAAGCTAGGGATCTCCAGGACAATGGTCTGGAAGTATATCAAGTCCCTTCAGGCTGATGGTTATGAGATAGAATCATCTCCGAAAAGGGGATATGTCCTGAAATCCGTACCCCAGTTCCTGTACCCGGAAGAAATCCAGATGGGCCTCAAAACGACTCTTCTAGGAAAAAAAATTCACTATTTTGAAGAGGTAACTTCTACAAACAGTATTGCAAAAGAAATCGCGGCATCGGAAGAAGAAGGCACGCTTGTTATTGCCGAAGTGCAGAAAGGAGGCCGGGGCCGGCTGGGCAGAGAATGGATATCTCCTCATGGTGGAATCTGGATGTCTGTAATCCTGAAGCCTGGAGTCCCTCTGAGGCATGCCTCAAGGCTTACCCTGGTTGCAGGGCTTGCAGTTGCAAACGTTATTCGTAATATGGACCTTGACGCTCGCATTAAATGGCCAAATGATGTCCGAATTAATGGAAAAAAGGTTTGTGGAATTCTTACCGAGGCAAAGGCCGAGGTGGATAAAGTAGATTATGTTGTGCTGGGAATAGGGATTAATGTAAATATGGATTTGAAAGATATCCCTGAATCTTTCCGTGCAGGCTCCACAACTTTGAAAGCCGAGCTTGGAAGGCATATAAAAAGGGTCTCGCTCCTGCAAGATTTCCTTTTTGAACTTGAGCAGCAGTATATACTCTTCAAGACCCAGCCATTCTCACACATTCTCAATGACTGGCTTGCTCTCTCCGATACCATAGGAAGAGATGTAAAAGTTACGACGCCTTCACGAATTATAGAAGGCAAAGCCGTAGGAGTAACTCCAGACGGAGCTCTCGTAATAAGAAAAGCTGACGATACCAGAGAAGAAATTATTGCAGGCAGATGCATTTATGCACGGTCCAGGTAAACAAAGAAGAAAGGAAGTTAAGGAGGCAAACCTTGTTTCTGTATTTTTCTTTTTCCTCCTTATCTCCTTATGCCTCTCAGTCTTTTACTCGATATCACCTGCTTTAGCTGCTGCCGGTAAAGAAAAGCTTTCCATTATTCCTGCCGATAAAGACAGCCTTTCTATTATTGCTATTAATGGAGAGGAAATTTATATCCGATCAGGCTACTCCCATGACTTTATACAGAACTATCAGCTTTACATAAAAGGCGCAGATACCGAAGGCAAAAGAGTCTGGATTGAACTTAGCAGGAACGGAGTTCCCCTTCAGGATGATATCGTTACTGAAGGCTCTCAATTTGTATATTCTAATAACTCTACGGAAATCCTTAATCTTACCGTGGATACGATATACGAAGGAGCAGATGGAGTACTTGTAAAGTTTTCACCTGTATATCAGTATCTTGACCCCAGGTTTCCTGTGCCTCAAACGCCAACCGAATCTTTTGACAACGCTTCGAATAATAACTCTTCTTCCTCTGAACCTGGACTGGAAACTCAAGCTGAGGGCTTTGATATACCTCTCTTCCTCCTTGGGTTGGGGGCCGTGCTTCTAGTGACAGGTCTCTTTGCAGGAAAAGGTAAGAAAAAATAACATTTTTACGATATAATGGTTTTTAATGATACAATGGAAAAATAAATTTAAACGGAATAACAAAAGATTTTAATCTAACCACAATATAAAATTATTTAACCAAAGTAAATGGAAAGGCATTTTAATAGACAAAAAGAAATCCATTTAAAATATAAACCGGGGACATTTTCAATGAAACTGGTTTTTGTCTCCGGCTTCCTGAGTTTCCGAGTTCTCTTCCTGAGTTTCCCAAGTTCTTACTCATTGGAGAATTTAACGTCTCCCTTCTCGATAAGGAGCTTAAGATCTTCAAGGCTCATACGAGCGTTTTTCTGAAGTTTTTCGCGGGCGTCGCTGTGTTTTTGGTTTGCTTTATTTTCTTCTTTCATAAGTTGCAGGTCTTTTAACCTGTCCAGATATAAGGAGAGTTCCTTCCGGTTATTAGCAATGTTGGTCTTAAGCGGGTCGATTTTTTCTTTAATTGAGTTTATATTTGTGATTTTATCCGTAAGCTGGGCATGATATGTATTTGCTTCTTTTCGGATTTCGTCTGCAGACTTAAAATTTTCGAGCATTTCCAGGTGGCAGGTCTGAGATTCGTCTGAGAGAGCCTGAATCTTTTCGTGGAGTTCATCTCCTCTCTTATGAATTCCTTTTGATTCTTTATAGCTTTCCTGGATTTGAGCATGCAGGTCATTTGCCTTCTTTGCAGCTTGCAGACGTTTCTCAAGGTCGTTGAGTTTCTGGAATATTTTTATTTCCACTGTAAGAGGCAGTTCTTTATTTAGAAAAGAGTCAAGTTCGGCTTCATAAGCCTTTGTGAGGGATTCCACACTTCCATGGGAACATTTATTGTATTCGTCCCGCTGTTCCTTAAGTCCAGCAATTCCTGAAAACAGTTCTTGAGTCTTTGAGTTTACATCACTTCTTTTTCCCTTATACTCCCTGATTGCTTTGTTAATCTCGTCCCGCTTATCTCTTAGTCCCTGTGCTTTTGCAACCCTTTCCTTAACCTGATGGTTCAGAGAGTCTCTCTTTTCTCTCAGCTCGTCGATATCGGTCCTGTTAATCTTCAGTTCCTTAAAAATCGATGCCAACTGCCTTTCGCTTTTCTCTATCTTGCTCCTGAGCTCGTTTACCTTGCCCTTCAGCTCCCGTTCGTTAAGGTTTGAAAGGTCGGCCGTTGCAATTTCTGTGCTTGAAACGTCGTTGGTCATGTATTATCACCCGCGTGTTTTCAAAAATGGGTTATATTTTCAACTTTTCCCAGTAATTCAGGGCTTCTTCGTGGTTTTTTATTCTGGTGCTGAGCCATTTATGCTGGGATTTGCTTTTAGAAACCTCTTCACCTTTACTGCCTTTATCCTCTGTAAGTTGTTTTTCAGACTTTATTATTTCTTTTAATTCAATATTTGAATTCCTGGCTTCTTCCATTCTTGCACCCGTTTGCAGGAGAACATTTTCTCCAAGTCCTGCTGCCCGAATAGTTTCACTCAGTTTTTCCATAAATGAGTCTTTAAGTCTCTGCTCTTCTTCAGGTTCGATCTGCCCTTTGAGTTTTTTAATCTCTTCCTGGAGTTTATTTGCAGTAATCAGATCCAGTTTAGGAAATATTTCTTTTTCAAGGAGTGCTTCGGTTTGATGGTAAAACTGCTGGCGTTTCTCCTTGAGGACTTCTTTTCTCTCTTCCATCTGGATTCTGACATTCTTTGCATTTTTTACATTTTCTTCGACCTGGCTCAACCTGTTGTCCAGTTCTCCAAACTCTTTTTTATATTCTTCCAGAAACCGTCTGTGTTTTTCCACAACTGCGGAGATCAGCTCCTTTTCTGTCTGCACTCTGATTCCGGCTTCGTCAATGTTCTCAGTCACTGTATCACAATCTGCATTTTATTTTATACATATGTTCTCTATTCCGGTATATAATCAGCCCTGATAACCAGTTGTTTGGCTTTCGCTTGACTCAGGCTCTCAGGGGATTAATTTAAACTGGATTAGATCCTGAAGATCTGGGCATGAGGTACGCCGTCAATTATTATTACTGAATCCGGATCAATCAACCCGCATTTTATACCAAACTTAATTGTTCTTTCTCCAAAGAGGTTTGCAGTCGTAGCTTCTTCAAGGGCTTTCTTGAGTTCTTCTTCGGAAACGTGTTCCCCTTCATAAAAGGCCCTGCTGATCTCCACTACGGTATTGCCGTGTTTCAGGGTCTTTCCGAGCACTTCCTTATCGCAGGCCGCAACAAGCACATGCTCCCCATTTTTATATATTTTTATATACATACTCTCCCTTTTAAATAGTATTGCCCTTTTAGTATTTACAGCTTAACCGTCTTCACATAATTGCTATGTAGGTGTTATGTAGACTTTTTTCTCTTTCCAGGGGTCTGGAAAACAGATCCTGGAACTTTCAGCAATTTGCTTCGTTTCGGCTTAAATAATTCTTCAATTTCAACAAACTTTAAACTTCAACACAATTCTTCAACTTCAACAAACCTTAAACTTAAACAAGCCTTATATGGTTCTGGTCTGGAGAAAGCAGGTCTCCTCTTTGCTTCATTTTCTTAATGTTCTCTTCGGCATGAACCCTGTCTATTCCGTGTTCGTTTTCAGCTATGGCATAAACCTCTTCGAGAGGGGCTTTAGCTCCCGGATGCTTCTCACTTACCTTCTTAATTATATCTCTCAGGATTTTTATCTTGTTTCTCTGGCTCATGCTTGTTCCAGATGCAAGTATATCTGCATCAAGGACTCCGGTTTCGGGGTCAACACCTACGTTTTTCAGGCAATTCATCTCGATTCTGATAGTTCTTTTTGCATCTTCAAGCGTGACCGTATTGCTCAGGCGGACTCTTGCGCTTGCTTCCGAGAGGCGGACAAGCGCTTCAAGCTGTCTCGCAGTTACGGGCACAGGGGTATTTTTGCTCTCTCCGGTTTTTCGAAGGTCCGTATAAAAACTTATCAGGTAAGCTTTTGCATCTTCCTCCATTACAGGAAACACGTTTTTCCGGGCATAGGCAACGTATTTTCGCATGAGTTCAGGCTGAATTACAGGCTCGATAACTTCCATTTCGGCTTCGACAAAATCTTCCTTAATATGAGAGCCGGGAAGTCTCTCCCGCTGCTCGAAGAGTTCTCCTGCATAATGAGACTGCAGAATATGGTTTGCAATTTTAGTGTCCATATTATGGTCAGGAGTATCAAGCAAAACAAAGATAAGGTCAAAACGGGAAAGCAGTGCAGGTGGCATACTTATCTGCTCTGCAAGGCTCTCATACCTGTCAAAACGTCCATATTTCGGATTTGCAGCTCCCAGGAGGGCACAGCGGGATTTAAGAGTGGCAATAATTCCCGCTTTGGCAATACTTATCGTCTGCTGTTCCATTGCCTCATGCAGGGCACTTTTATCCTCGGTTTTCATTTTGTCCATTTCGTCAACCGCAGCGATCCCCATATCAGCCATGACAAGGGCACCGCCTTCGATCGTCCATCGACCATCGTTGAGGTCATCTTTTACGGCAGCCGCAGTCAAACCGCTTGCCGATGCGCTCCTCCCTGAAGTAAAAACTCCTCTAGGGGAAAGTTTGACAACATAGCGCAGGAGCTGGGATTTTGCAATTCCTGGGTCTCCTACAAGCATAATATGTATATCGCCTCTTATTCTGGAACCGTCAGGAAGGTTTTTCACAACTCCAGAAAACAGTTGAAGGGCAAGAGCTTCTTTTATGTCCTCGTATCCGTAGATCGAAGGCGCAACAGAACTAATAATTTTGTTATAAATCTCAGGATCATGGGAAAGTTCAAGGATCTCTTCTTCATCTTCGGCAGTTATTTCGAGTTCGTCATAATCCTTATCAAGGTGCTCTATGGAATTTGCTTCTAACACAAGATCATAAAAGGTAGATTTCCCATCTTTCAGAGTGCGCTGTCTCGATTTCAGGATTCCATTAATTATAACCCTATCTCCGGGGGTGACATTTCCTGTCAGGTCATCTTCAGAGTCCACCTCAAGGCTCTGAGGCTGTGAACCTCCTTTCAGGTTTTCAGGCGATTCCTGGATCTGCAGTTTCTGCGCATCGATAAAGGTGGAATCCTCTATCCTTACCTTAAAGGGCCCCTTCTTTCCACAATTTTCGTCTTCACAACCTGCAAAGGGCTCCTCGAATTTGAAGCTGTTTTGGTCCACAAAAGTAATATGTCCACACCTGAGGCACTCAAAAGCAGCTTTAGTAATTCTTGGTCTCACCTCAGTTGCTTTCCTTATCATACCCTCGATTGCAATAAAGCGCGAGAGGTGCTTGCTTCTTAAATCTCTTATAGGTATTCGGTTTGGGATTCTTATTACCCTTACATGAGCCTCTTCCAGGCTTTTTTCTACAGGAAGGTCGATTTCTTTCAGGGCAGCCTCAGCCGCCTTTATAAGTTCTTCTGGATGGTCAAGGAATTCTTTTGAAAGCTCTCTGTCAAACTTCTCTATATCCGTAAAATCCACGCTAAGGCTTCGCTGATCTGGATACTCGTTTGCAAG
The DNA here is from genome assembly GCF_001729375.1 of Methanosarcina sp. A14. Lineage (NCBI taxonomy): Archaea > Methanobacteriati > Methanobacteriota > Methanomicrobia > Methanosarcinales > Methanosarcinaceae > Methanosarcina > Methanosarcina sp. A14. The sequence continues at coordinate 10,880 of NZ_LZPK01000074.1, forward strand.
CTGGAGGATTTCATTCCAGTAATAGTCTTTAAAAAACCTCTTTAGCTTTTCATCCCACTTGCTTTCTGTTTCAGTCATATCATTCTCTATCTGGCTTTAAGTAAAATTTTCATATGTCTTTACGGTTTTCTGCCTAAAAAAGGATTTTAAAAAAAAAGTAATAATATGTATCACAAATTCTGATTTAAAAACAGGTTTATTCTCATATGAACTTTTCTATACTGGCCGAAACTTCTGTTTCCTGACTTTCAGGCTCGTTTAATGCGTATCCCATTTTTCGCTCGGTTTTTTTTATTACGCCCCTTAAAGTCTGAACTTCCCTGGGGGTTAGACCTGCCCTTCCGAATATTCTCCGCAGCATCAGATAAGTTTTGTCTTTTTTATGAGGAGGATAATCGATTTCCTCCAGTAATTTTTCCATATGCTCGTATAAAAGCTGGAGATCAAACCCATCAGCAAGCGGACTGTTTCCTCCTTCCAGGTCCGAGAGTTCATAAAGCACCACTGCAACGGCATGTGATAGATTCATAATCGGATATATTTCAAAAGTTGGAATCGTAAAAAGCATATCAAAACTTTTTAGCTCATCGTTCCGGAAACCTGTGTCTTCGCGCCCGAAAAGAATTGCAATCGTGCCGCTGCAATCTTTCAGTCTCTCTTTGAGCTCTCTGGATGTATAGAGTGGAAGACGGATGTGTTCTCCGGTTTTCAGGCTTGCTACCCCTGTAGTTCCTATACTCAGGTTTGCGCCTTTCACAGCCTCTTCAAGCGTTGAGACAATTCTTGCTCCTTCAAGGACATCTCTTGCATGCGATGACATGGCTCTTGCTTCTCCTTCGAGTTTACAGGGATTTACAAGCACCAGGTCATTATATCCAAAGTTCTTCATTGCTCTTGCAACAGATCCGACATTTCCCTGATACATGGGCTCTACAAGTACTACACGAATCTTAAGTGACAAATTTCTCAATCCTTTTTTAAAGTCAGTTTTCAAGTGTGATTACATCTTCCACACAGAAAGTCACACACATTCCACATTGCTTTTTTACAGCCTGTACATTTTTCTCATCAATATATATTTTCATGCAGATTATTTTCCGTGTGTTCCGGTTTCATATGGTGTGCTTTGGTCTTATTATATTTTGGTCTTATTATCTTCTGTTTTATTGTTCTTCGGTCTTATTGTGGTTATTTCGGTTTTATTGTCATTTCTTTTTCCTATTTCAGTTCTTTCCTGTTTTAGCTTTTGCTTTTTTGTTTCTTCCTTCTTTGTAGTTTCTTCACTGTTTGAATTCAGAAATATTATCTTTCCACACGTTACTCCTAAATATATTAGTCTTAAGTTCGATATCCTTAAATTTGATAGTCTTAAGTTTGATAGTCTTAAGTTTGATAGTCTTAAGTTCGATAGGTCTTAAGTTCGATAGGTCTTAAGTTCGATAGGTCTTAAGTTCAATTAATTTTAAGGTCGTCAATAAGATAGAAAGATGAGATAGAAAGGTCAAATCAAGTTTTCGTTCTGGTATTGACCTCAACTGTGGCTAAACCTTAAATTCAAAGACTGCTCTTATGTTTAAACTATAAAAGTGGTTATTTTAAAAAGAAATGGTGATTCAATGACTCTTGAAGAAATTCTAAAAAACACATTTAAAGGAGAGACTACTGAAGTTGGCTGGTATCTCGCAATGTCAAAGATTGCTGAGCGGGAAGGATTCCCGGATGTTGCGGTTTACCTACGTCAGGTCGCCATGGACGAGGCCTGGCATGCCACCGAGGTAGCTGAAATCTTGGGACTTGTTAAAGAATCAACTCTTGAAAATCTGGAAATGATGTTTGAAGGAGAGGGTAAAGCCGAAATTGAGAAAGCTGAAGCGGCAGAATTAGCCAAGAAAGAAGGCAATACAAAAGCTGCTCTTTTCTTTGAAAAGGCATCTATGGATGAAGCCAGGCATAAAGCAGGGCTTAACGGATTCCTGAAAAGGATGAGAAAACAGCAATAAGAAAAAAGGATCTTCTGATCCTTTTTCCATATTTTAAGTTCTTAAACTGACATTTTTAACTGCTAACTATTTTTTATCACTAATTACTCTGCTTGTCGTACTTCGGCTGGTTAATTCGCTTAAGATTTTAAGATTCTGTTACAACTCTGCGAATTTTAAAAAGTTCTACGGTTCTATTTTAATTCAAGGTATTACACTAAATTCTAACTGTAATTTCCAGTTTTGTAGTGCTATACCATATTTGTGATGTTATGATAAGTTCTGTAGAGCTATGAAACGCTGAATAATTATGTCAGGCATACGGTTTATATTTTTTTAAATAATATGCATGAGGTTTTATATTATTTCAAGTAATATTATCTCTGGTCTGAAATATGTTCCTGGATTCTAACATATTTAGTCCAGAAAAGTGGTGGAATATCGGATTCTTCACCTTTTGTATGGGGTCTAATTTCAGGGGGAGCTGAATCAGAACTTGCTGTGTCTGCTAAATTAATTTAGTAATTGATTGGCTCTGATCTATGAATTTAGCTTTTGCTTCCGATTTTCAACGCCGGTCTTAGGTTAAATAATGATCTCAAAACCTAGGTCAAGTAATATTAAAATTTTGAAACAGATCTCAAATAAAACAAATTTTGAAACAGATATCATATAAAATAAATTTTGAAAATATATATTAAACCGAGCAAATTCAAAATAAAGATTAAACTAAACAATCTTGAAGTAAATCTGAATCAGTTAAGTTGGAGGAGTGTATAATATGGTAAGTCGTGAGTATGTGAAAGGGGATCTTCCCGAAAAAGCTGCAATTCTGCAGAGAGATGGCGAAACTTATGCAATTGCTCCACATATTCCTGGAGGAATCGTATACCCGGAAACTCTTAGAAAAATAGCTGACATTGCAGAAAAGTATGGTGCTGCTGCTCTTAAGATTACTTCAGCCCAGAGGATTGCAATTGTAGGGTTAAAAGAAGAAGATTTGGATGCAGCATGGGGAGAGCTGAATCTAAAACCCGGAGCTGCTATAGGACTCTGTGTCCGCAGCGTTAAAATTTGCCCAGGCACTACATTTTGCAAAAGAGGCAAACAGGATTCAGTCGGGCTTGGATTAAAACTTGATGAAAAGTACCACGGGATGCAGCTTCCTTCCAAATTCAAAATGGGGGTTTCCGGCTGTCAAAATTCGTGTTCCGAACCTATGATAAAGGATATAGGGCTAATGGGTACAGCAAAAGGCTTTACTTTATCTGTCGGGGGCAGTGCAGGACCCCGTCCGAGACTTGGTATCGTAGTGGCAAAAGACCTCACCGAAGAGCAGGCTCTGGACCTTGTTGAAAAAATAATCAACTTTTATAAAAAATACCCAAAACCCAGAAGAATCGGAGAAGTTATTGACGAGATCGGGATTGAAAAATTCAAAGAAGAAGTGGGATTGTAAAAAGCTCTCTTAATTTTCAGAGGCGTTTTCTTCCTAAACCAATATTTCTCGATAAGCACTTTTTGAAAATGGTTGAGCCACAACCGTTGACCTGCAACTGCTGCGCCATTTGACCACGCAGATCAGGTCGTTGCTGGGCTTTTTGGTCAAGCCTTTTTTTAAAAGGTTTGTGATCACGCTGACCAAATCGTTTCTGGAGTTTTCGGT
>NZ_LZPK01000075.1:0-9633 GCF_001729375.1 Methanosarcina sp. A14
AATCCATAAGTTAGCTAATCTATAAGCATTCGTCATAGGTTAAGATACTATCTGTTAGAAACATGTTACTATTATCATGTTTTTCTGTAAACTTGTAAAGTAAATCAAGATGTGTAGATAATTGTAGTAGTCATGTTATGGTTAACTGATTCCTTAACCGAAGACGCATGGATAAATCTTAAATCTTGAGATATGGGCAGATTAACCCGAAATAAAATCCACTTTTTCATTTTTTCGATGTTTCTGGGGTAATTAGTCGGTAACCTGGCATAAAGCATTGAACGGAAAATACTAATTTTTATATCTCAGCCTGGCAAAAATTATTTCAGGCAATTCATCCCGGTTCTCCTCATTAACCATCAAAACCTCGAATTCTTTTCTCATCCTCTGAACCAGATGGTGACTGCTTGACCGATGCAGCACTGCAAGAACCGGTTTATCAGATTCCAGAACTACTTCAACTGCCGAAACGAAAGCTTCGGATTTGAGCTCCATCGGCCCAACCTCATCGATAACTATCAGGTCACATTCTAGAGCACTCCTGAGAGCATTTGCCCCAATTTTTTCAAGGTCTTCCAGATTGACGTGATATTTTCCAACTCTCGGCCCACTTCCTCTGATGCTTCCCAGGACACCGGTTTTTCCAGTAGCAAGGTCCATAATCGAAAAACCTTCCCTTCTCCCTTCTTTCCGGATTTCGGCAGTCTGGATGCCGCCTATTTTGAAGCCCGGCTGGTTGGCAAGTTTTTCAGCAGCTTTTGCCACAACTGTTGATTTTCCAATACCCGGACTGCCGGTTACTGCGATTTTCAGCATGATATCTTTCGCCCCCCTTTGTTTTTCCGTTTCCCTGAAAAATAGAACTTGATTTTACTTAAATTAGCCAGCAGTAAGTTTTACGTTGGCTATAAAATGATTGCAGGATATACTGGAATATACATCAAAAGCTTCAATTGAGCTAAATTTTATAAATATATATAAAAATATATATGGAAATGTATACGGAGTTGAAATTATGACCACAGACCAGGAAATTCTTGCCAGACTACAGGAGATCGAGAAGAGAATGGAAAAGATGGAAGCTTCAATCGAAAACATTAACAATATCCTGAAAAAGGTCGAGCAAAATACCTATTTCGGTTGTTATATGCCGGAGGAGAAGCTGGAGTAAAAAGATAAAAAGAGATAAATTTTCAGATTTTCCAGATAATTTTCCAGATTTTACTTTTTTCGATGCTCCTCTGTTAATCACTTGATGTTATTCCGAGGCAACAAAAAAGCGTATCAAGGTCGTCCGTGTCCCGCGCTGAGGCGCGGCTGGAACTAATCGGCTTTGATTGAATGAAAGCTGAAATTTTTCCCGCCCTGGGAAAATTGAGGTAAAATATCAAGTTTTTAGCAGTGTACGGCTTTTTTCGATTTGACTCTAAATTCATTTTTTCATTTTGAGTTTTATTAACTCTACTTTTTCATAAAAATACTCCATTTTTATATTTGTAGTCATTTGAAGCAGGACAGAGGATTCAGGGAATTTCTTTTGAGAGGGAAAAAAGGCAAAAATTGAATTTGTTATGATGGTTACTGTGCACAATATAAAGAAAATAGCAGATTTCATGAAGAGAACGGGTAAAAGCCTGAAAGAGATTCTGAATAGGTTTACTGTAGGAAGAAATCAGAGCTAGAATGAAAGGAGAACTATATAGTGAGAATAGCAGATAAACCATGTTGATTAGTGAAAATTAATAGATTCTTGATTCTTGATATCCTCTCCAAATTGTGTGGGTAAAAGTAAACTTCATGTATTTGCTGAAAATTTAAGAATTTATCTAAGTCTGAGAAACAACCTCCGATGCATTTAACTTTATAACCGTGTGATAAAATTGTTTCATATATTTCGAGTTGGAAAATTCTCCATTGAATTTAAAGAGAATACGATTCTTGTAGTAATGAGAGAAATATCGAGACAGAAATTACTCAATTATAAAACTCAAAATGGTTTTGATACAATCCGAAAAGAATACTTTTGCTTTTTTAGTAAGACTTGCTCGATGACTCTCACTGTCCTTTATCCTTTACTTTTTTACTGCTTTTAATTTTAGGCATTCATTATTTACTGAACTTTAATATATCCAGAAATGGTTTTAGTATTACTGCCTTTAGCATTCTTTACTGTTAAGCTAACCATATATACCCCTGCCTTTGAATACTTGTGAGTCGGATTCTGGTGGTATGACTTTGATCCGTCTCCGAAGTCCCACTTCCAGGAAGTTGGGGAGCCAGTGCTGGTGTCATAAAACTGTATCTTCAATGGGCTTTTCCTGAATTTGGAGAGCCAAAAAAAGCAGCAACAGGAACTATCGTATTTTTGAATATTTTGTTTCCACTAATGTCGGGATTTTTAACATTTTTGACGGTGATTCCGGAAGAGGAATTTGAGGTATTCACATCTGTTAAGATATTATTTTGTATTTTCACAGCACCATTTTTCAAGGAATTCCCATCGATATATATTCCTTCCCGTCCCAGATTTTCAAAAGTGTTTTCAGAAATATCCAGGTTTATCCCGTTTATTAGAAACTTCTGATATACTCCCTGATGAGATAGATTGCTAAAAGTATTCTTACTTATTGCTATATTCTTGAAACCTCCATTGAATGGGAAAATAACTCCACGCGTCCCACTGTTTTGAGTATTATTCCTGATAATAAGCGTCTCATCGGTTCCATTTCCTCCTTCATACATATTACCCAACATATCATTAAACGTGTTATTTTCGTAAACATGTACTCCGTTACCTACAGCGCCGCGTGAGAATATACCTCCATATCCGCCAAAAACTTCATTGTTAGAGAAAGTAGACTGTTGTGTACCGTCTGAAAATGCAAAATAGAATGGAAGTTCTTGTGGTGACCTGTATTCTAAGAATGTACAATAGTATAGAGTTTCAGACGTTATTTGCGGGTATATTTTGTTTCTAGTTACAACAAAATTAATGGTATCAGCATGAGCATCAACAACATTAGAGCCGGTGATATTTGCTCCTATTAGTGTATTATCGGCAATAGAAACATTTCGACTTAAAGACTTGAGTTCAGCTGAATTGCCTGTTATAGCATGTCTGCAATTCTCTATGTGATTATGATCGATATTGACAAAAGCCGTACCGCTGGCTACATTTATACCGTATCCAGAATTGGGGCGAACTGAATTGTAAATCTCATTATTATTAACAATCACATTAAAGCAGGAGTACAAACAAATAGCACCGAAACCACATTCATTGAACCAGGAATTAGTGACAGAGCTATCCTTGCAATATTGCATAACCAGTCCATGATGAGACATCGACGCACCTGTATCCTCCAGCCGTATATTCTTTATATGCATTTGAACAGGTCTATACACTTCGAACTTTATAGTCTCGGATAATTTGTAGTCTCTAAGAAGTGGTTGATTTAAAGTAACAACATTTCCATTCACACTTTTAACAGCATAAATTTCTCCTGTCATTTGATCAGGATAATTGTCAGGATAATTTAAAGGACACCACAGAACATTTTCCAGATTTTAATCAAGTCGTTCTTGCGAACCTTAGAAGCGTCAGTTAAAACCACCTGAGACGAGCCCTCCTTAGCATTAGCGCTCAGGGATCCGCTTGTGATCTGCGACCCCCCGAAATAAATATCGTTATATTCTGTATTAGAAGTTTGAATGTGAAGAGTTACTTTTCCTTCACCTATTATATTCAGATTTTTATTTTTTTGATATACTCCTTTTGTGATATAATAGTCCCCTTTGCGGATAGTTATTGTATCCCCACTTTTTGAGTAATCCAGTGCCGCTTGAATACAAGTTGCGTCGTTTGCGTAATTAGGTGTATGAAAAAAACCTGGTTCAGCTGATCCAGCTTCTTTGTCAATTACAATATTTGCCGCCAAAGCTGCAGGGCTAATTAACGCAAGAGAAAAAAGAGTAAGGATAAATATTGTCATAAAATTTTTAAAATTTTTCATTAATGATCCCTTCTAAATCTGTTTAACTTAGAACTTATTCGAAAATTGTTGTGATCACTGAGTTTTATAACTGGTATATTCAGAACTGAACTGTATACTCAATATCATAGAAATTCTAACTTAATATGCCGTTATTGGCCTTTCAAAAGACTCTAAGAGGATTTCAATAAGATAAAATTATAAAATTTCTATTTCTACCTTGATAAATTCTATTATTTTTTATAGATATTAACTTTTCTATATTATCTGCAAAGTCAAACTTTTTAAGCACTCTTATCTGATACTTTTATGTGACAAGATAATCGCTTTCAAAATAGTACGTTTTTAGCTGTAGATTAGTTAATAAGTCATTTTTTAGCGAAAAAATTATTAATAAATACATCTCAGTATAAAAATTATTAGTAGGTTATTTTTTAGCGAGAAAATAATAACAATCCTTTTTTAGCGATAAATTAGTCAATTGATAGAGTTATTCAAAAATACAGCTTGTGATATACTTTGAAATCTAAACATAGTATCAAGCAAATTCTAAATACTTCCATTAACTGCTTTCTTGACATCGTTTTTCCAGTAATTTTTTGCTAAGTAATCTCTTAAAATAATCTCCTAAATAACGTATTCAGTAGTATTAACATTCAGTTAATTCCAAATAATTACATTTATATAATAAATAAGTAATAAAATATTTATATAATAGTACCCATAAGATGAGGTTGCAAATGAGATAAAAGATAAATTTGGAAGATATGACAGTGTGCTCACGAAGAGCAAAAGAAATTTTGCGCACTGAAAAATGCTCTAAGTGCATATCTAAGTATAAATATCACTCAAAGTTCAAATAATAGACTTTAATAGAATGTAACAGACTTGAATAGACTTTTACCTGTAAACGCAAATTATGCTGCTAGAAGTTAAGAAGACAGTTGAATGTTGGCTTTTCAAAATTTAAAATTTAAACTTTGAAGGGAAATTTACAGGTTTTGAAGGGAAGCTTACTATACCACTCATATATCAGGATAAAAAATCATGCTCTGGGTCCTAGGTTACGCTGAAAAATCGAAGATTAGAGTTATGGCTATAAAGGACCGGATAAAACAGCCTCTTTATATGGCCGAGCTCCTTATAAAAGATAGTTACAAAGGGCCGCGCCCTCTTAAAATCAGGCTCTTCACCGGCAAGAAAAAAGAAGAATTCATTCCTCCACCGCAGTTTATAGAGCTCCTGCGCAGTGCAAACCGAATAATGCTTGCAGAAGGAGGAAATCCTGCAAATGAGGCTGCTTTTCTGGAAATGCTCAAAGGTTTTCAACTTAATGCGGATAAAGTAAAAATCTGTAAACACTGCTGGATTAAAAAACGTTTCAACTTTGTAAACAGTAAATCCATCAAGTATAATAACGAACTCATCTGCCTGGACTGTGCAAAAGAAGAACTATTGCGTGCAGTCCGTTCTGCGGGTGCGCAGTATGGGGAAAAATCCATAGATTTCCTGGAGCAGGTGCTTTCAAAAACCCGAGACCTTGACAGGACTATCCGGATGTTGACCCCTGAAAGGCTGGACCCTGAGTTCACACGCTATGATACTATAAGGACAAAACCTGTCAGTGTCACAGTTAGGGTAAAAAGCCTGCCTCTTCAAAAGAAATTTAAGGAAATGCTGCTCGAAAAATCCGAGACCCTGTTGCCTGTACAGGCATTATCAATAGAATCCGGGCTTCTGGAAGGAAAAAACCAGTTTGTAGTCTCGGCAACAGCAACCGGAAAGACCCTAATAGGGGAGATGGCAGGAATCCAGAACCTCTTTAACAAAAAAGGAAAAATGCTCTACCTCGTCCCCCTGGTTGCACTTGCAAACCAGAAATATGAACAGTTCAAAGAACGCTATTCAAAACTCGGGTTTACTACATCCATAAAGATAGGGGCAATTCTAATAAAAACTTCTCAGCGCGTGAAGATGCAGACTAGCCCTGGTGCGGATATTATTGTGGGGACTTACGAGGGTATAGACCATATGCTTCGGTCGGGAAATGCCGATTTTCTGGGCAAAATCGGAACTGTGGTAGTGGACGAAGTCCATACTCTCGAAGACCAGGAGAGGGGCCACAGACTGGACGGGCTTATTGGAAGGCTGAGGTACGTCGCACCCGAAGCTCAATTCATCTATCTATCTGCAACCGTTGCAAATCCCGAAGGCTATGCAAAGAAACTCGGGGCTCAGCTTGTCCGTTATGAGCACAGGCCTGTTCCTATTGACAGACATCTTCTTTTCTGTCAGGAAAACGAAAAGGCAAAGTTGATTTCCCAGCTTGCGAAAGAAGAATATTCAATGTTATCTTCCAAAAAGCACAGGGGACAGACAATTGTCTTTACAAACTCCCGCCGCAACTGTCACAAACTTGCAGGAGCCCTTTCGATTCGGGCAGCACCCTATCATGCCGGGCTTTCTCAGTACGAAAGAAAGAAAGTTGAAACTCGCTTTGCAAAAGGAGAGCTTCCTGTAATTGTGACTACGGCTGCTCTTGCGGCTGGGGTGGATTTTCCGGCTTCTCAGGTGATCTTTGAGTCCCTGGCAATGGGAATAGACTGGATTTCAGTTCAGGATTTTTTGCAGATGAGCGGAAGGGCAGGGAGGCCTGACTACCATGATAGGGGAGTTGTTGTGCTGATGCCTGTGCCTGGAAAATCATATTCAGGTTCTCAATCCGATACCGAAGAAGAGGTTGCAATTAAACTACTCCAGGGAGAAATGCTCTCAGCAGGCGTAAAATATGGAGAAGCCGAACAGCTCGAGGAAGTACTTGCATCGGTTGCAGTCACCTCCTCGGTGCAGGATCTCAGAATGATCCACAACCAGATGTTTGGAAGCTACAACTTGGACAAGTTGATTCTGCGTCTTCAGAGTTATCGTTTTGTGGAAAGAAAAGGAAACCGAATAATGCTTACGCGTTTTGGAAAAATTATTGCAGCACATTTCCTTCCTATATCGAAAGCTTTTCTGATTCGAGATGCAGTGCTTGGAGAGAATGAACCCCTGAAGATCGTAACGAACCTGGAGTTTTTTGATGCAGCGTATTTCAAGTATGCAAACCAGATAGGAAGCTCCCTGCACGTGAATATGCCTTCAAGGATTTTTCAGGGAGCTACCCTTGATATAGTCTTTGATGGGGAGTCCCTTTCCCAGCTTGATGCAAAAATCCAGGAACTCCTGTTAAACTTTGCTTCGGACTTTTTAACCTGTAAATGCAAAGACTCACCTTACTGCGGTTGCGCAGAACAGAAGTTTTCGGAAAAAATAATCAAGTTGCGTACAGAAGCACTTGAGCCTGCACAGATAGTAAAGAAACTTGAAAATAAGTACGGGATCTCAGCCTATCAGGGTGATGTTTTCGGGTACCTGGACAACGCGGTCAGAAACCTTGACGCCGTGGAACTTATAGCAAAAGTGCACTCTAAAAAGAAAGTTGTAGAAGAAGCAAAAAAGCTTAAAAAGAAAGTTCAGGGTTAAAAGATCAAAAACGTTTTTGCAGATAACATTGTAATAACAGTGTATAATGAGTTGAAATGTTCCTGCTTATGTGGGAATGCTTTGTTTATATGAGAGGATTGACCGGTTTTTAAGGGCCGGCTACTAGTGTAATGGATCAAAATCTGATCAGATATTCTAAGAGTAAAAATAGAGGTAATTTCATGACCGAGGATGTTGAATCCAGGGAAAATATTGAAAGCTCAGCTTCTAAAAAGATTAAGAAAAGCATTACAATCGAGTTTGTGAAGCCTGAGAACTTCAGGCAGATATATGCTATCGGAGCTGCAGGTGGGCACAGCCCCTATGATTTCAGGATTGGTTTTTATAATGACACTCCAAAACTGTTAGGGGATGCCTCGGAATCAAGGGTCATCCAGAGACGTGTAGAAACCGAAGTGATACTTTCTCCGGTAGCTGCACTTGAGCTGTCCCGCTGGCTGACCCAGCATATAAATGAATACGAATCCGTTTTTGGGCCCATTGCAAAAGCGATCCCGAGACCAAGAAAAGAGTCGTCTGCAAAGCTTGTTGACGACAGTACGGATCTCCAGGGTTACATCTGACCCATTATGTTTGAGTTTGAAGAGCTTTATCTCCAAACTCTATCAGAGTAATCACAAGCCTTTTCAAAAAAGGTTTGAGTGAAAAACCCTACAACGTTTGGATTTAGGCTCTTATCACCAAACCCTATCGACGTGATCACAAGCCTTTTCAAAAAAGGCTTGAGCGAAAAACCCTATAACGTTTGGATTTGAGGCTCTTATCACCAAACCCTATCGGTGTGATCAACCGGCGCAACGGTTGTGACCCAACGGTTGCAGCCCAACGGTTGCTGGTAAATCGGAAAATTTGAACTGCAACTTATGGAAGGAGCTAGTTGATCCAGGAGTCATTTGAGAGCTCCTGGAGATCGATGGTTATATATCTCTGTAAAGGGTATGTAGTTCTCAGTTTTCTTAAAAGCCGGTGGAGTGACGATATGAAGAAATTATCAGTCGCTGGCATGAAGGACTGATACAGGCAGCAAGTAAACCGCAGGTATGGATGCGGTTCTGATGCGACTTGCTCCGCACTGGCTTGGGACTTAATAAACAGAAGCAAGTACGGGGAGAATTCAGAATAAATCAGCGAGGGTTTAAATTTGTTCCCAAATAAAAAAGTTCAGAAAATTGTTGGATCAAAAATCCAGGTAGAAATGAAAGGCGATCTTAATCTGCTTGAAGGCACTCTTAAGAGCGTGGACGACTATATGAACCTTCATCTCGTGGACACCATGGAGATCGTAAAAGGAGAAAAAGTTCGTTCTCTTGGTTCAGTAGTACTTCGCGGTAATAACATTATACTGATCACTCCTGTAGAAGAGTAAAACTTCATAAGGAACTCTACTAGTGTGGAATCATGGATCTTGAAGAAGAAGCTTATAATATAATAAAAAGCCATAAAGAAGGCGTTTTCCAGAACGTCATCTGGAAAAAGTTGAATATCGACAGCAGAAAATGCTCCAGAATCATAAAAAAACTTCTGGATAAAGATCTTATTGTACGAGAAGTTGGAGTCTCAAACGGGGCAAGAACATATCTACTGAAAGCAAAGGAAGAAGTTAAGGAAAAATACGACCTCCTACTTGCAGGAGAATTGTTTTCGGCCTGTACAGGCTGCACAGGTGACTGTCAACCCGAATACTGCGGAAGACTCAGTGAATGGATTGGTAACCTCATGCAAGAAGATGAAAGCTCGGAAGAGACCGGTGAAATAAAAGTCGATGTCAAAAATAAGGAAGAAGCTGAAGAAGGAATGTGAAAAAAGAATTCTCAAACTCAACAGCTAATGGTATTCTCAAAGACAGTTTTCTGTCAAGTCTTTGTTAAAAAGGTTGTGACTACTGCGTTGTTAGAGCTCTTCGATCAAATCTTTTCTCAAAAGGTTTTCTGTCAAGCCTTTTTAAAAAGGCTTGTGAGATTTTCTAATTCAACAGCTACTAACATTTTGAAAGGTATCGGCAGCCGCTAACTATATATAGGAAAACCCCTTATTGAAGAACCCCCTTCGATAAGGGGAAAATAAGATACAATAAAAGCTCCGGTAGTGTAGTCCG
>NZ_LZPK01000076.1:0-7414 GCF_001729375.1 Methanosarcina sp. A14
GTAGTCGTTACAGGGTAGTCATTACAGGGTAGTCATTACAGGGTAGTCAGTATAAAGATAAACGTATGAATCTACTGAGCCTATAAACACAGAAAAAGTGAACTGTGACTCGATAGAACAGGCCAGTAAAGCTATTTTGTAGATTTACAAAAACTCTTACTCTACTTTAACTCTTACTCTACTTTATATGTCAGAACCTCAAATAACCTGTTAAAATGATCTAATCTTTTTTCCCTTTTATCTCAACCTTTGAAACCTCCTCTTTTCGAACCCGGTGAGCCTCGTTTCTGGGACGACCCGCACATCTCGAAAAGCATGCTCGAAGCCCACTTTAACCAGGCCCATGATGGGGCTAGCCGAAGAAATGCTGAGATCGAAAAAACAGTTTTCCATCTCATAACCTCAAGAGTTCTGAAAAAAGGAGACCGAATACTTGATCTCGGCTGCGGGCCAGGGCTGTACAGCAGCAGGCTGTGTTTTGAAGGCATGAAAGTAACTGGCATTGACCTTTCCAGACGGTCTATAGATTATGCGCGAGCTCAGGCTGAAAGAGATGGGCATGATATCGATTATATCTGTGCAGACTTTTTCAATATCGATTATAAAGAGACTTTTGATGCTGTTCTTCAAGTCTATGGGGAAATCTGTACCTTTTCCGACGAAAAACGTGACCTTCTCCTGAGCCTTGTTCACAGGGCACTTAAAGAAAACGGAATTTTCATCTTTGACGTGTCAACAAGAGAGCTACGCATGCAAGAAGGGCTCAAAAACAGGTGGTATTTCTCTGAAGGTGGATTCTGGAGACCAGGCAGGCACCTTGTGCTGGAAGAAGGATTTGACTATCCTGAAAATGATACCTGGCTAAATCAGTATATAATCATGGATGAAGATGGGGAAGTAAAGGTCTACAGACTCTGGTTTCATGATTATTCCCTTGAGAAAATAAGCAGGGTTCTTGAGCAGAATGGATTTAGAGTTGAAAATGCATGGAACAGTCTATCCGGAGAGTTCTACAGGAAAGGCGGAGACTGGATAGCGATAGATGCAAGAAAAGTATAGACGAATATGGAGAAATATACGACATATATGTAGATAAGTTACCAAGTGTCGATAAGTTTCAGTCACAATTGACGAAATGAGAAAGATAAAGCCTGATTATGTCGTACCTATGCACTGTACGGGCTGGAAAGCCATAAATCGGTTTGCAGAAGCAATGCCAGAAAAATTCCTGCTATAAGGTTGGCACAACTTATGTATTCAATGAAAATTAACAGAATCCCTTAATAGACATCTTAATTTGAGGAATTGAGTCCACAAATTTTAATGTCCCTTTAACATAGCCATAAAAATCACCATTAGCATACATGCGAAAGAAAAGACAAGCACAAAAATTGCCTTTTTCTGTTCTTTTTCTTGTTCTCTGGATAGTTGATCTGGTGCTCCTTTTATATACAGCACAAAAATTAATGGCCCTAAGACTGATTCTATCCAGAAGAAATACTTAATGTCTTCATAAGATGTCATCCCAGTCATGATCAATAAGATTTGCGCAATTATAAGCCATATTAGAACAATATAAATTTTGAGACTAGTCATTTTATTTAAAGAAAGAAATTTGGAATTATTTTTGCTATGTTGAATATTAGTTTTAGAATCTGTCAATTGTACAACACCGTTATCTATTAAGAATATAATGTTTAAAAACTTTTTTATCAAAGTTCAAAATATTATTATTAAGTATGCAGTTTCTATTGGGCAGTCTCAACTAAATACTTCAATCAACAAACTTCAATCAATAATAGTGATACAGACTCATGCTGGCCTTTAATAGGAAATATTATCGGCATTTAAATTTTGATGCTGTCTTCATGATATTGATTCCAACGGCATATTCCGAACTTTTTCCAGATTTGAATTGAGGAAGATCCCTTTTTTTACATTGCCTTTTTCGTATAACTTGCACAGGTGACCTGAACTTGACAAGCAGGGAATACATATGCCCCTTAAATGTTCACTCCTTACATATTTCCAGAAACTTGCCTACGGTTAATAAATCTCCAGTCCTGCAATTTTCTGCCAACCGCAGGCTATCAAAGTTTTGTCTTAAATTATTTGGAAGCAGTTCTCTAAAGTAGTTCTCTCAGTTTGCGTAAAATAATAATTATTATATGTATTATAAAGTAGCAAAAAGAAAATCAAAAATGTTAAATATTAGTTTGTAATATAGTAAAGTGTCTCTACCAAACAGACACGAGTAGCATAACCAAGTGTCTCTCCGAATAGACACGATCTAAATCGCCTCCTAGATTGTTGAAAGCACCAGAATCTCTTTTTGCCCCTGCCTGCGAAATAAAACAGACAGGGACCAGGGTGCTGAATAACTAATAAGAAATCAAGGGGCAGGTTGTTGAATAAGGAATCAAGAAATCAAATTTAAGGTGTTTTATCTGTCTGCAAGCCATGGAATATATTCTCTACACATTGCTTCTATTTGACAGAGTAGTTAAATTTAAGTATTCTTTTTAATGACAAGTTTTTTATGTTTTTTCGTATATAAATCTTTAATTATCTGATTGAGTCCATCCCAAAACTAATTTTATCCTCAAATTAGTAAAATTTCAAAATTATTTTCGTGATCAAAAAATCTATTACTTATTGTATATATGGGATTCAGAAAAATCATTTTGAGTTTTGGGATCAGCTCATTATGAATATTTATTTGAAACTAGGTTACATTACATTTTTCCGTGATTGATTATCTCATATTCTACACTATATACTTGAATTGAAACCAGAGGTTAAAACCCTCTAAAATCTAATTAAAGCTTTTTTGATTAAACTTTCTTTACTAAATTGCACTTTTTAGAGTAAAGTTAGTAATGATTTATAAAAAGTGGAAAGTATTTTATACTCGGTCATACATTTTTAATAATACTTACACGGTTGAGCATAAGTCATCCGGCAAAACATTAAAAATATCTAAAACATGCACTTTCAAATAAATTTATACTTACTTTATTTTGGGCTCCAAGCGTGCGAGTATTATCAACTAATTCCTCCGAGATTCTTATTAAAAAATAACAGAAATATACTGAAATAAAAACGGTAGTTATAGAGATGCTCTCGAAAATAAACTGAAACAATGCTGTTTGTTCAATTGGATAACATGTCAGGGGAATCATTATCCATAAACAACTTTGTAAAAGTTCTGAACTGCTTTTCTGTCCAGATTAAAGAAGAGCAAATGCTGGTTTCTTTGAGATGTACTTCTGAATGATCAATACAGCGAAAGAGCTTATGCGATAAATGTTCAGGAGTAAGATGTACATGTCAGAAATATTAGATGACTCTTTTGAGCCAAAGGCAGTGCATGACCATTTTATGGAACTAACAACAAAATATCACCCATCTGGTGAGGAAAACCAGGTCCGTGAGTATGTTATAGAATGTGCCGAAAAGATAGAAGGTGTAGAAGTCATTCATTACGATCCCGGAGCTAAAGATCCCGGAGAAAGAGTAATTGTTCTTCGTAGAAAGGGCTCAGGGGACTATGCCAGTGATCCTTATGTCACTCTACAGGCTCACATGGATATGGTATGTTACCCTGACAGAACCATCGAATTTCCCTTACATGTCTTTGGTTATCTTGATAACGAAAGTGCAAAATGGATAAAAGCAGGAGATGAGAACAGTGTCACCGATCCATCATTGGGTACCACCCTGGGTGCAGATGATGGAATTGGAGTAGCAACTATACTTGCCCTTCTGGAAGATGAGAACCTCAAAGACTACCCAATTGAATGCTTATTTACTGTTCAGGAAGAAACCGATATGGGTGGAGCTGCAGGTTTTGACAAAAATCTCTTGATCGGTAGAAAGTACATAAATCTCGATGCAGAAGATGCAAATATAATTATTTACGGCAGTGCAGCAGGGCAGGATGTCCAGTTCGAAGGGAATGTTATCTTAGAAGCTGTTACAACTGATTTTGTTACCCTGGAATTGTCGATCTCAGGGCTTCTTGGAGGGCACTCCGGTGTTGATATCAACAAAGGGAGACTTAATGCTATTAAAGTTATTGCCGAGGCTCTTATCCGGCTTAACAAAAGACTTACAAACCTTGATGGCACAGCAGGCAAATGCATCACAAGCTATGACCTGCGCCTGATTTCATTAAACTCATTGAAAAAGGACGAAATAGAAAAGAAAAATCCAGTAGTAAACAAAATTCCGACCTGGATTGTCGCGAGAATAGCTATTCCAAGAAGCGAGAAAGACAATTTTAAAAATGATTTTAAGGCATATATTGCCGCTTTAAAGAGACAGTTTCCTGAGGAGAAGAATTTTGAATGTAGTGTTGAAGAGGTAAGTTCTGAAGATGTGATTTCATTCCAGAAATCTCTTGATAAAGCGTCGACAGATGCACTTCTTTGCTTACTTCGACAGATACCACACGGCATCATCCGCATGATTCCAAAAATCACTGACGTTGTGGAGACATCAAGCAACCTGGCAGCTGTTAATTTATTTGGACTAAAGGAAGACAAAATAACAATTAAATCCTTAAACCGCAGCTCAGACGAAAATTCATTGGGTGAGCTTGTCCAAATTCAAGAAATCATAGGTAAAATATTCAATTATCAAGTAAATGCAGAAAAAGCTTCTCCTATTTGGCAACCAAAAGACGAATCTGACCTGGTTGATAAAGCAGAAGATGTGTATAAGGATAAAGAACTATATGGCGATGAGACCAAAGCAACCGTAATCCATGCAGGCCTTGAATGTTGCTATATTGTAGAAAAATACGGTGACTCTATGGATTGCATTTCCATAGGGCCTACTATAGTAAACCCTCATACAGGAGGCGAACGCCTTAAGGCGGACACAGTGAAAACCTTCTACAAGGCAGTAAGCACTCTTATTCAGGAACTCTTTAAGAAAAGTGCATAACGCGTTAATTGGAAGCATAAACTCTGCATCCTCTTGTTTTTTATTTTTTCTTTATTTATCAAAGTAAGCTGGAAAAGGCAGAGTGTTTTACAAATGTTTTAGGGGTTGAAGTTATGATTTCAAAGAAAGTAAATCTGGAAACTTTAGATGAGTCTAAAAAGTATCGTGTTGGTGCATACAGTGCCAGATATATCCAAAAGGTCAAAGAAAAAGGAATTCCCAAGTACGAATTCCCTGAAAAAGGGATGAGTCCAAGAGCTGCTTATCAACTGGTACATGATGAACAGAGTCTCGACGGCAATCCCTTCCTGAATCTGGCAAGTTTTGTCAACACATGGATGGAACCAGAAGCAGACAAGCTTGTCATGGAAAACATAAATAAAAATATCATAGATATTTTCGAATATCCTCAAACTGACAAAGTTATTCACAGGAATATTGTGAATATGCTTGGGCGTCTTTTTAATGGGCATCATACCGAATTCATGGGTACGGCAACAGCAGGCTCTTCAGAAGCTATAATGCTGGGTTTGCTGGCTCACAAATGGAGCTGGAAAAACTCAGGGCGAGGCACAGGCAAACCAAACATAATTTTTGGAAACGATGCTCACGTTTGCTGGGATAAATTTGCCAAATACTTTGACGTCGAAGCTAGAAAAATTCCTATAGACAAAGACAGACGTACAATTACGGCAGATGCTGTCTCAGAGCAGATTGATGAGAACACAATCTGTGTTGGTTGCGTTTTGGGAACAACTTTTACAGGAGAAATCGATCCTGTAAAGGATATTAATGATTTACTTTTGGGATACAAGGAAGAAAAAGGCTGGGACATACCCATCCACATAGATGCTGCAAGTGGCGGCTTCATATTGCCATTTACCGAACCTGATTTTGAGTGGGACTTCAGACTGGAAAGAGTAAAATCGATAAACGTTTCAGGACATAAATACGGATTGACTTATCCGGGCCTTGGCTGGCTTATTTTCCGTGATGAAAGTGACCTTCCCGAAGACCTGATTTTCCATGTGAACTACCTCGGAGAAATGGAAGATTCGTACACCCTGAACTTTTCAGGAGGCAGTGCGATGGTTGCGGCCCAATATTACAATATTTTAAGATTCGGAAAAGCTGGTTATACCGGAATAATGAAGAATATCCTTGAGGTTTCTCAGGATCTTGCTGAGAGGGTTGACAGACTGGGCCGTTTCGAAATGCTGAACAAAGGAGAAAGACTTCCTATAATTGCTTTCAAGCAAAAAGAGGAAACTGGTTATTCCCTGCAGCAGCTCTCGTACAAGCTAAGAGAGAAGGGCTGGATAGTTCCCGCCTACTGTCTTCCAGAAAATGCGGCGGATATCGAGATAATGCGCATTGTCATAAGAGAAAATTTCACTCCGGATATGGCAGCAATTCTTGTAAACGATATCGAAAATGCATGTCAGTTTTTTAAAAATGGTAGAAAATCCGAAACAAAAAAACCCTGCCCGCCTGATGATGGTATGGTCCATATTTGCTGAAAATTTGCACCTCAGCAATCTTATTTTTTAGAAAAGAGCGAATAAGATAACTTTTGAATTAGATAACCTTATACCCACCCTATCTGCGCGATAAACCGGCTCAACGGTTTCGGCTCAACGGTTGTTCCAAATTAAAATTGCGCTGGCGAATACCGACACAGGAAATGCTGTATTTCATTGGAATTAAATATCCTTAACCACTCGAAATCCCAGACTATTTAACCTTTTATCCTGAGCCACAAAAAGTCTTTCAGCCGACCGACAGCATCCTGCATTTCCGTTCCAGCCTCCGCCTCTCCTTACTCTCACTGGAGTGGATACACTTGGAAGGGCGTTTTCCCATGCCCCTCCATCTATCGGGGCGCCTTTGTAACTGATATGGTACTCGTCCTGTACCCATTCTCCTGCATTTCCATAAATATCATAAAGCCCCCAGGGATTTGGCTTTTTCAGGCCGACCGGATGGGTTGCAAACCCGGAATTCTCCAGAAACCAGGCATATTCTGAAAGTTTCGATCCATCGTCTCCAAAAAAGTAAGCGGTTTCAGTTCCTGCTCTGGCTGCATATTCCCATTCGGCTTCAGTTGGAAGGCGGTAGATTCGGGAAATTCCATCGACATTTTCCAGAGCATTAAGTTTCCGGAAAAAGACCTTAATCTCATCCCATGAAACATTTTCAACAGGATGCTTTTCGCCCTTAAAATATGCAGGATTGTTACCCATGACTTTCTGCCATTGCTCCTGTGTCACCGGATACCTGCTAAGGTAAAAAGGTTTTTTGATTGTTACTTTATGCACAGGACTTTCCCAGAGCTTTCTTCTTTTTTCACGCATTGGAGAGCCCATGTTAAATTCTCCGGCAGAAATCAGAATAAACTCCATTCCAATAGAGTTAATTATTGAGCTGCCGGACAAATTCTTGATTGAGTTATTCAGTGAGTTAT
>NZ_LZPK01000077.1:0-12098 GCF_001729375.1 Methanosarcina sp. A14
GGAGCATTAGCTATGTCTGGATAACATCTAGCAGCTTCAGTACAGCTAAAAACTTTAGAAGCCGCAATGAGATATTTAATGTAGTCAATGTCGGTACACTTAGGTGGATTTATGTCCATAACTCCGTACGTTTTTAGAGAAACACTAAGCCATAAGTATATTTATAAAGATATCAAGTTTTCGGCATTTTAACTGCGTAAGTCCTAATCAAAGAGATTATAAGAGCGGGAACATATGCCCCCACAGCCGTGAATAAGCAGCCATGGCGGTTTGTGGTCATAAAAAATAAGCAGCTCGTCGAGGAATATGATGACCGCGCTAAGAAGGCTTTCCTTGCTGCATACAAAGATACCGAAATCCCAGAGATGGTAAGATTTGTGCAATTTTTATCTAAACCGGCAACTCGAATATTCTATGGAGCGCCTGTTCTCATTTTAGTGTTTGCGTCCCCCAATGTTATCAATGAGCATGACTGTGCTCTAGCCGCTGAGAATATGATGCTTGCAGCTCAATCTTTAGGAATAGGCAGCTGTTGGATAGGCCTGGCTGACGGTTTGGGTTACGATATGGAATTCCTGAAAGAGGTCGGAGTTCCAGAGGGCCATAAGCTTATCGCACCGTTGATCTTCGGATATCCGTCAAAGCAGAACCTTAAAGCATCTGTTCGTAATGCTGATGTCATATTAAAATGGATAAATTAACCCCGAAATAAAGACATAATAAAAATTTTCCACTATTCGGGTTTACAATCTATTTTGGGCCTGTTCAAAGTGTTTTTATTCATTTATTTTTTTAAAGAATGTGAAAAGTGGTTTGATACCCGGTGACGATGAGAACCGTTTTTCGGAACGGGTGTGGTGGTGTATATACTTGGGTTGGTTAATACAGTTATGAGAATATGTTCCCGTTCCTGGATACAATAAAGTAGTAGCATCTACTTAAATAATACTGAGAAAAATAATAGCACTAATACAATAATTGTGTGAATTTTACTCATAAATGAATTGAAATCAATTGTGAATGGCTTGATATATAATCAAGTTAGGTAGTAGAAGAAGCTGTTTTGTCCCAAAATTATTTCGCTTTTTAATTTCTTTTATTACAATGATCTGTCGTATACAAGTGACCACCATTTCACTTCAACTTCGAAGTTGTTTCATTTTACAGAATCATTCTACATTACCAAAATGAAGCTTAAATTTACTCAGCATTTAATCTTTTGCGTCATCTGTTACTGTATCGCGTATTGAACATTCAAATGGTTTTGAATCTGCGAAATCATTCCAGGATAAAACACTACACTGCCATATAACAAAAAGTTCTCTCAGAATAATAGTATATCCTCAGGGTGAATATTTACACTTAATCACCTTCAAATCACCTTCAAATCACCTTCAAGTCACCTTCAAATCAACTTCAGTTTTTTAACCTGATAATAATTACAGAAGCTTAAAACTTCTTACTTCAAGTCAGAAATTCTTTTTTTTACGGTCTTTTGTTAAGGATGCCTTCTTTTTCTCTACCCGCTCAAGAAGAGCTTTTCCAAGGTTCGAATACTCCTTTTTCACAGGTTTTTCTTTTTTCACGGTTTTTTGAGCGAAAATAGCCATTTCTTCTTTGTTATCAAAAAAGCCTGAAAATTGGTCAAGAAGTAGAATCGAGGTTTTAAGTAGCTTTTTCTGTCCTGAAAGGTCTCCAGGGGAGAGTCTCCCTGCGCGTGTAAGAAGTTCTGAAAACTGTTCGAAGATCTCGAGAAGTTTCTGTCTTTCAGTCTGCTCCCTGACTTCATCTGTCATTTTTGAGAGGTAGCGCTCACTTTCAACTTTTGCTATACCGGGTCTGTCGCTGAAAAGAATGAATAACAGAGCTTGATAAAAGGGATGATAGAATTCTGGAATATGGAAACCAATAGAAGCTTTGGATGCTTCCTCTAAATAATTGACGGCTTCTTTTAGCCCGAAAATGTAAGTAGCTTCATTTTCTGCCCTTAGCGCCCTCCAGAGAGAAGCTCTTCCAAGCGAGCGTAAAGCATACCTTCGGACATAAACGTACGGATTGTCAGTAAGCGCTTTCAGGTCTCTCCAGGCCTGGGTTTTATCCGGCACATAGAAAAAAGCAGGCCCAAGAGCCCTTGTTGCCTCCCTTTGAACAAAACTGTCGCTATGATCGGAAAAACTTAACAGGTCTTTCCAGGCTTTTTCTTTATCTGGCACCTCTATATAACCTGAAGATAAAGCAAGAATTGCTCCTTTCCGAACTTCACGGTCTTCAACTGACACAAGCCTTACAAGTTCGTTCCAGGCTGCCTGCTTATCTTCACAATAGGCAAAAGCAGAAGCAAGGAGTTCTGTGGCTCTCCTCCTGAGATGGGCTTCTTGGCTTTCAGTAAGCTTTACAAGATCAAAAAAAACTGTGGACTTTTCCTCAACCACTGGAAATACCTCCGAAAGCAGGTCTGCAGCATCCCTTCTGGTGTCTGTCTCCTCCTCCCCGGTCAGGTTAAGGAGTTCGTTCCAGATATCTTGCGTTTTGCCTGTATATCGGGAATAGGCTGTAAGCAGAGATTCTATTGCGCCTCTTCGCCTCTGGGGATCCGGATCCGAAATCAGGTTAATAAGCTTACTTACAGCCTCTTCTTTACCTGAAAGACCAGAGCCTGACCCGGCGAACAAATCCGTCATATCTTTTCTTCGTATGTATGCCCTGCTTTCCACTTCAAGCCCGAAATTATCAGACACAGGTTTTTTAAATAGATTCGAGACAGGCTTTCTGTGTTCTTTTTCATAAAACTGGAGACTACCAGGTTTTTCCTTTTCTCCAGTTTCTTCTTTTTCTCCTGATTTTTCTTGTTCTCCAGTTTTTTCCTTTTCTCCTACGTTTTCTTTTTCACCTGATTTCTCTTTTCTGAATTTACCTTTTTTTTCGAATCTGCGATCTCCCTTTGATTCATATTCCCCCCAGGGTTTCTCTAGTTTCCCAGAGTTACTTTTCCAGGTTTTATCCTGCACTCCACGTTTTCTTATCTCTTCCCACTCCCTTTCACTTACCTCAGGTATATTACATAATTCGGGATAAGCAGAAGTAAGTTTACTCACGACCTTTCGGAGCACAGGACTATCCTTCGTTTCAGCCAGGCGTACAAGCTTGGAATATGCCTCTCTTTTGCAGGAAATATGCGGAAAAGCCTTCGTGAGAATGTTAACCGCTGTACTCTGCACGGCTTCGTCCTCATTCCCTGAGAGTTCGATGAGTTCCTCACATAGTGAAGCTTTGTTATCCAGACCTGAAAATAAGGATACAAGCGCATCAGCGGCCATGTTCCTGATATAATCATCTCTGGCTTTTGCCAGGTTCAGGAAATCAGCCCAGATCTTTTTTTTGTCCGGCATCTCAGGAAAGATAAAAACCAGAGCATCGATAGCTTGCTTTCGAACATACTCATTTTCGTCTCCTGTAAGCTTGATAATGTCATTCCAGGCCTTTTTCTTATCCGGGATATGGAAAAAAACCGGGGGTAGAGCCAGAAGAGCTTCCTTCTGAACCTCAGGGTTTCCCGATACTGCAAGTTCCAGAAGAGTTTCAAGAGTTTCATCCTTCATCTCTTCTGGCATCTGTGTGTAAATAACTCCAAGAGTCCGGGTAGCCTGCTCCCTGATCTTTTCATCCACAGATTCGCTAGCCAGTTCCAGTACTTCATTCCAGGCTTTTTCTTTTTCCCCATCAGCCAGTTCCGGGAAAACCAGGTTCAAAAGCAAAGCCGACTTCTCCCGTACATAAGGATATTCTGAGGCTCCCATCTTAAGCAGGTCTTTCCAGACCTGCCCCTTATCAGGTACTTCCTTTATTATATAATTAAGTGAGCTGACGATTTCCCTATTTGCATCTTCCATGCTTGATCTGGAGTTTATCAGTCCGGCAAGGTTTTCCCATGCTTTATTTTTGTCCTGCATAAGAGAGAAAACGCTGACAAGAGCATTGGCTGCAGCCGTCATTACAGACTCTACAGGATAAGCTGTCAGATTCACAAACTTATCCCATGCAAGCTTTCTATCCGGTACATTCGGAAAAACCGTTACAAGGGAATTGATGGCTTTTTCCCTGACTGCATCCTCTCCGTCAGAACAAAGCCTTAACAGATCTTCAAAAGCCTGTTTTCTGTCAGGCAAAACCTCAAAAAAAGTTCCCAGCTGCTTTGCAGCCTCTATTCTATCATCCGAAAACTGACTGAAAACCTTATTATGTATTTCTGGCTGCTCACTCAAAAATGTCCACCAACTTTGTTATAATACTGTCCTATCTAAATATCAAGCCCATCCCAAAACTAATTTTATCCTCAAATTAGTAAAATTTCAAAATTGTTTTCGTGATCAGAAAATCTATTACTTATTGTAGATCTGGGATTCAGAGAAGTCATTTTGGTTTTTGGAATCAGCTCATTATTTATTTACAATATCCCAATCTGGCAGGTTTCCTCATATAAGTATTGATTCTGGATTTTAGCTGGAAGTAAAATTTATTAAAGTAAAACCGAGAAATGCTGACATAATAGTTTGGCTGTTGAACTCTGACCCTTTTAACCAGATCCTTAAGACCATTGACTGGTTTTGTGGCAGGCAGTTTTTGTTATTTTAATAAATTCCATTATAGTACTTATTAACTGAAGTTTCATTATTGTACTTATTTATTTAATAACTTAAGTTTCACAATTATACTTTAATATTTAGTAACGGAAGTTTTATTGTTATATTTCTCTTACACTTTCTAACCTTTCAAAAAGCTTAAATACCTCTGAGTAGCAGATAAGTTCTCAATCAGAGATATATTGCATTATATTATTGTTTAT
This sequence comes from Methanosarcina sp. A14, assembly GCF_001729375.1. Classification (NCBI taxonomy): domain Archaea; kingdom Methanobacteriati; phylum Methanobacteriota; class Methanomicrobia; order Methanosarcinales; family Methanosarcinaceae; genus Methanosarcina; species Methanosarcina sp. A14. The sequence goes on from NZ_LZPK01000077.1 coordinate 4,844, forward strand.
TTATGCTATTACGAATTAAATATGTTAGTCCAAAATTGTTTAACTATGGACCTGTATCATGCTGAATTATAGTACTTATATAATTGTAAATTATAGTATCCTATAGGATATTTAAATAGAAGGCTGAAATAATGCGGCAACAGGACGTAATAATTAAACAGTTGGCACAAAAAATAGTAGATTTTATCGAACCTGTTATTCCTTATCTGGTTATTGGGTCTAAAAAAGCGGCTGAAGAAGCCTGCAAAAAAGTGGGGTTTGGAGTTTGGGAGACTAAAAGAAAACTCTGGGAAAAACTGTGTTCAACAGAATGCACTGAATTAAAAGAAGCCGCCGGAGATATGATTGTTGCACCCTCGGATATGGATGTAAGGCAAGTTTTTATTCAGGAGATATTAAAATTGCTTGAAAAAAACCCTGATTTAGTTAAAGAAGTTTCGTCTTTTATGGATTACAAAACAGTACAGAACCTAATGACTGAAGACAGTTCGGCCATGATTATAAAACAAACCTCAGAACACGGTTCAAAACAAACTTTGATTGATAGAATCCAAGTGTTTGATGAATTTAACAGGCTGCTTGAAGCCTTCGTAACAAGAAAGGGTATTTCTCAGGGTCCGGAGCGATACGGAATGCAAAATACCGAAAAACCTGTTACTGGTCTAGAAGTCGTAGGCGAAAAGACTCCCAGCGACTTACGAATTGAGCAAATTGCAGAGATTAAACATATCACAAAACCTGATTCTGCAAAAGCTAGTGCTGAAAAAACCGATAATGAGATTCAAGATAAGGTTCAAAAGGCAAAGGCTCTTTTAATGCTAATCTCACGTCTGGAAAAGCCGGAAAAAGGAGAGATCATGGGAGATGCCCTTGATTTTGCCTCCCAGATCCAATATGGAGATTTAAGGTCACAGGCCCTCTCCCTGTCTGTCCTGTACCTGGATGAGCCAAAAAAAGCCGAATCTATTGAGAAAGCTCTTGAATCTGCTTCCCATATTCAGGATGAGAACGAAAGAGCCCTTGTCCTTTCCTCACTTCTCCCTCACCTGAGAGGATCAGGCAAAGAAGAGCTTATTGAAAATATCTTTTGCTTCTCACACCATCTTCAATATGGAGACACAAAATTCCAGATACTTTCCTCGCTTGTACCGCATCTTTACGGGTTAAAAAATGAAGCTATTATTGAAAGAGCCCTTGAACTCATAGAGGTAATTTTCTCTGACTATCAAAAGGTACAGGCTCTCTCATCTCTTATCCCATATCTAAACGAGCAGAAAAAAGAAGAAGTGCTAGAACAAGCCCTTCAATTGGCTTTCGGCCTTAAAGATAAAGACATGAGGCCCGAGGCTCTCTCGTATGTTCTCCCACACCTGGAAGAACCCAGAAAAGAAGAAATTCTTAAAAAAGCCCTTAATCTAGCGTCCGGGATTAAATCCGAGTCCCAAAAAGCTGAGGCTCTATCCTCACTTTCTCCATATCTTGATGAGCCGGAAAATGAGTAAATTCTGGCTATGTAGAAGTTATGGCTATGTAGAAGTTATGGCTATGTAGAAGTTATGGCTATGTAGAAGTTATGGCTATGTAAAAAACTTTTATTAAATCAGCTGCAAAAGGCTGAAATAATTATAAATATTCAGCCCACTCAGCTCAATTAATCGACTTTTTTATAATCGACTTTTTTATAATCAACTTTTTTATAATCAACTTTTTTATAATCAGTTTTTTAATAATCAGCTTCATAATTTCTTGTGTTTTCTACATCTCAGAAAATTTCTACAACGGTCTCTGTCGACGTTACATTAATGTTCATCCTTAATTGTGAACTCCGTTTTCCACTGCCTGCCTGGATTAATCACGGTATTTGGGAGTATCTTCTGGAGTTACATGAACTTTCTAACTAACAGGTAAAATAAAACGATAAAGCAAATGATCAGGAATAAATGCAGCAATGCTCCAAGCATCACTTCAGAACTTATGTCGTGGTCTTTAAAATAAGGAATATTTTGTTTCAAAGTGGAGAGGAGATTGCCGATCGATTCTGCCATGTTTATACAATAATTTTTTCCCATATATAGAATTATAGTTTTGAGTTTCTCAAAACTTTCCTGTTAATACGTGATTTTGCGCCATTTCATTGAGAAACTGACCAGAGCTCAAGTCTGATTTTTAGATACCCTGAATATTGCAAGTCAATATAGAAAATTTAAAAAACTAAAATACAATAATTATTAATAGTATATTTGTCAGGCATCTTTTAGGTAAATAAAAAGTTTATGAAGGGGAAAAGATGGCCAGTTATAAACATCCGTGTAAATATTGCGGTAAATTAATCGCGCGTGATTCTAATTTCTGTCCGTTCTGTACGCATGAGGACCCTCTAGGGCCTATGAGATGCCCTTTATGTAGATACCCTCTTGAAGACGGGGCAAAAGTTTGCGGGCACTGCGGCGTTTTGCTGTGGACCACATGTAATAATTGCGGAAAAGAAACATTCCTTGGAGATAAATGCAGCAATTGCGGTGCTCCTATTGTCATTGCCTGCCCCAATCCGAAATGTCGGACCCTGCAGTCCCCTGCAAGCAAGAATTGTATCAAATGCGGTAAACCGTTGAGGTGATAATATAGGATTCAAGACATCACAACTCCAACCTTTTACAAGGAACTATGAAGACAACAGTTCAGAAGCAGGTTTCCAGTTTACTTTCTACTGTGACATCTGTGAAGACGGCTACAAAACAAGATTCATCGAATCCAAAACATATAAGAAGACAGGCCTGTTCGGCATGGTTGGAAGAGCCCTCTCTGCAGGCTCCGACCTTGTAGGCCAGTACGGTGTTGGGAATGCACTGGAAAGAGGCGTGGATATACTCAACGACCGAAAACAGGGAATGTCTCCTGAATGGCGTAAGGAGTGGGAAGATGCCTTTGAAATAGCCCAGAATGAGGCAAAAGAACATTTCTTCAGGTGTCCGAGATGCAAACACTATGTCTGTGAAGCAGACTGGAATGAGCAGGATAATCTCTGTGTAGAATGTGCGCCAAGAGAAAATGTTGAGCTGACTGCAATAAGAGCAGAACGCATGGTAGATGAAATGAGGGATAAAGCTGAAAATGCAAATGTATTTAAAGGCAATATAGAGAGAAGGCAAACTTTATGTCCTGAATGCGGCAAACCCTCAGGTGAAGGAAAATTCTGCAATAACTGCGGAGCACCTCTTACCCTCACAAAATGTCCAAACTGTGGTAACAAGGTATCCATTGGTACCAGGTTCTGCGGAGAATGTGGTACAAAGTTAAACTAACCTCTCTGAGTAAACAAACATAGATCGTACACTTTTAGTTGGTTGATATTTCATCTTAGAGCGTGTCTTAAAATTAAATCTGGTTCTATAATTTGGATAGGACTTATGCATTTAAATTGATAACGGAGTCAAACTATAATGTCTAAAACAAAAGTTTAAACCATGGCGTTTATTGTGTTTGATTTTATACATCTAGTGCGTAATATGAATTTAAACGAAACGTTGCCTATTATCCAATTGTAGAAATGATTTGAATTTTAAGACAGCCTCTTAGAATACTTTGGATTAACTCTGCATCTATTCTCTAAATTTACGCATGAACAGGAAACTTACGCATGAACAGGAAATTATAGTGTACACAAAGTGAAAAACGATGATGTGCAGAGCCCAAGTTTGTGAAATTTCAGGATAAAACAAAAGCAAATTCTTCACATTGAGGCGTATATTCCATTGAAACTTGAAGGTCATTGAAATAAGAATCAAGCGAAGAGTTTAGTGCAAAAATATTGCCTAAATGTCACTTAAATGTTTTAATATGTTGAAAAGCAAGTGGTTGAAGATGTTGATTTCTCAAAAAAGTTACTTATAAATATCTATAAATAGTAACTGGTTAAATAGTAATTGGTTAAGTAGTAACTGGTTTAATTTTTTATTTTATAACAATTATTTTTTGACAACTACTTTTAAGTATAAATGTAGTTTTTTCCAGGTTTTAATAGCTTTGAATATCTACAGTGTGCAAATTTTTCAGAAAAATCACAAATCTCAATAAGTTATTGGGTAGAAAATTCCATATAGAAAGATCAATTTCTCCGTAGTACGCAAAAACTTGACTTCAAATTTACAGCAAATTTGAGATACTGCATGAATTTTTTCCAAACTCGGAGAATTCATATTTTGTTTTGGAAACTGAATCAAGAAAAGCATAAAAAATTATTTGAGCATATTGAGGTTGCTTATATAGGATTTATGTACTTGAGGAACAAAATCAATTACGTAAAAGACTGTAACTTAAAGTTACGTTTTAGACAGCTAACGGTCTGATGCTGTTGATTTTTCAGTTCAACTGCGCAAGTCCTATTATATCTATAAACATATTAATTGAATTTCGTATTCCTTAAAATTTGAATTAAGTCAATTGTAAGATAGCAATGTTTATTTAAATCTAGATCTGAGTGATTATAAATGGACGATAAAGAAAAAAAAGATCTTCGAGGAGCTAACTTTATAAAGACTAAGCTTGAAGGAGCCGACTTTATAGAAGTTGATCTTGAAAAGGCAAATTTTATAGGTTCTAACCTCCATGGAGCTAGCTTTAAAGGAGCTAACCTTAAAGAGGCTAATCTCCAGGCAACTGAACTTCAAGGAGTTAATTTTCAAGAGGCCAATCTTCAAGGAGCTAAACTTCAAGTGGCCACACTTTATGGAGCAGACCTGCAAGGAGCTAACCTTAAAGAAGCCAATCTTCAAGGAGCTAGCCTTCAAAGAACTGACCTCCATGAAGTTAACCTTCAAGAAGCTAACCTCCAAAGAACAGACCTTGTAGAAGCAAACCTTGAAAGGGCTAACCTTCAAGGAGCTATATTCTGTGAAGCTGATCTTCAAGAGGCTAATCTTCAAGGAGCTGACCTGCAAGGAGCTGACCTTGAAAAAGCTAACCTTCAAGGAGCTAACCTTAAAGAAACTAGCCTTATACGAACTGGTCTTGAAAAAGCTAACCTTCAGGGAGCTGACCTTCAAAGAGCCGACCTTGAAGAGGCTAACCTTCAAAGAGCTGACCTGCAAGGAGCTAATCTTCAAGAAGCTAATCTACAAAGAACTGACCTCAGAAAAGCTAATCTTCAAAGGGCTTACCTTGGAAAGGCTAATTTTGAAAAAGCTAAACTTAAAGGAGCTAATCTTAAAAAAGCTGAATTTGAGGAAACTAACCTTGAAGAGGCCAAACTTAAAGAAGCTATCCTTCAAGGAGCTAACTTTATAAAATCTAAACTTATAAGTGCTAAACTTCAAAAAGCTAACCTTAAAGGGACTAACTTCCAGGGAGCTAACCTTATAAATGCTAAACTTGAGGGTGCCAATCTTCAAAGAGCTAATCTTAAAGAGGCTAATTTTAATGGAGCTGACCTTCAAAGAGTTAACTTCAGAAAAGCTAATCTTCAAGGGGCTAAATTTAAGGAGGCAAATCTAGAAGGTGCTCAGCATTTATTAGTTGACCAGCTTTCTAATGTAAAAACACTTTATAATGCAAAATTAGATGAAAAACTTTTCATACAATTAAAAGAAAAGCATCCTGCCCTCTTTGAAAAATCTGATTAAGAACCTGTCCAAAAAGCGTTATTATCTACGTTAATTCTTACAATCCAAATATTAACCGCCTAGAACGTACTTGATGTTATATAGATTTTGTACATTTTAAATAAAGCGTTGATTTTTTTATACACATTCATTTTCATATAGTTTTTTTATTTTTTACATCATTTTTTATGATTAATGGTCAGAAAGTAACAAAAAGGCAGAATTTAATCATAGATGATTGACAAGGATTCTAAACGGTAATCCTTAACAAAAATCTTACTTTTTTCAATGTTTCTCAAGATATAAACTATCACTGGATAGCTACATTAATCAAGGCTCACAGCCATTCAAGTATGATGGAGGGGATTTTGTAGCATCTTTTGAATACATTCGGACAGTAAAGCCAGGTGACACTTTTAGGGACTGGCTTGTAGAGGGCCTTGGGGATAGAATACAGAATAAGGGTTGTGAAGTTCGAATGTTTAAACTCAGTCATGCATCGCATAGGATCTGTAAATATGAATTTAAAGGGGAAAAACTCACTGTTATAGCCAAATTTTTTGCAGTACCTACGGGAGTGATCAAAAAATATGACAGTTACAGTTTAATGAAGAAAGAGTATGAGGATCTTAAAAAAGCTCGAAAAATAATTGATGTTCCTGAACCTATTGCAATAAATAAAGATTTTAATTGTGTTCTGGTCAGTAAATATGTATCCGGAAAACCTTTATTCTGGTACTTCAAGCACAGGAAGGAGCTTGAAGAAAAGTTAGAACTTATAGCAGATATGCTTCGAAAGCTTCACGAAAATACGCAGACATATTATGATAAAGAAAATGAATTTTCAAAATTTCATTATGTTTTGAATCACCTCAAAATCAACCGGCGTATGAAAAAAGAATATAAACGCTTGCTTGGAAAATGGTGGCATAGTTCCCTCCTGGACATAAAAAACGGTTGTATGATTCATAACGATTCTACTCCTGTAAACTTTGTATTCCATAAGGAAAGGTCGTATTTACTGGACTTCGACCTCGCATCCCGACACGGGCATTTTGCATGTGATCTAGGGATACTTTGTGCTGAACTTAAGTACTATTTTGCGCGGAAGGGATCGAGCCAGAAAGCAGAGCCTTATATTCACCATTTTCTGAGGCATTACAGCAAAGATGAAAAAGAATTCCGAAAAATAACTAAAGTTATCCCGTTTTATATGGCTTACGGCCTGCTGAGAATTGCAATGTTTAAGTCTAATACGAACTGTAAGGATTATCCTCTGAGGGAAGCAAAGAACTGTCTGGAGATAATAAAGAAAATTTGAGAGTATATTTTCAGGCTCCTTATCCTTAGTTCACTGTTTCTTGATGTATGTCTTTGTTTGGATCAGAGACACATATAAACGAGTTGCTAGAAATTATATCGTTTCACAAAGAATAGAATTACGCATTCAAATCAAAAGAGTGTGGACAGCAAATAAACTTATTTTGTGACAAGCCCTAAGCAGTAAAAAGGAAGATTTAATGTAAAAAATGCACATGCAAGTGAATGTGTCCTGACTTTGACAGTTACATAAAAATAAGTGCTCTCTGTTTTGTATGATTCGATCCAATAAACATCACAAAACAAAGAGCCTTCCCTCAATTCCTAACAAGAATATA
>NZ_LZPK01000078.1:0-13348 GCF_001729375.1 Methanosarcina sp. A14
ATCAAAACAATTCCCACCGTGATACCCAGAGTGGTCCAGGTTGTCTTGGTCAGGCTGCCGAAAAGCCAGAAAACTATGGCCTGGACCTGCTCCGGGTTTGCTGTATATTCAAGGAGCGCCAGCAAAGAGTTAAACAAGAACAGAACGGCAATGCCGGTAAGCACGATGGTTTCGGAGGTGGCTCGCTTGAAACTGGCAATGCCATATATTGCCATGCAGCTGATTAACGAGAACACGAATGCATTAACCGGCACGAATAAAGTATCAGTGAACGGCAGCACTCTAACGCCAAACACGATAGCCAGCGCGGCGCCGAAACCGGCGGCTGCGGATATTCCAAGTGTATAAGGGCTAGCCAGGGGGTTATCGAGGATAGTTTGCATGTTCGCGCCGGCGAGACCCAAAGTTATTCCGGTCACGATTGCCATGAGGGCGACTGGCAGGCGGAAGGTCCAAACAATTACCTGGACAGATCGCTCGCTAGATGCAGGAAAGAATATCGTTGAAATGACCTCGCTCGCCGATAAAGACGCCGGTCCTGTCATAATGTCAAGGATAAAAGTGAGGAAGATTACTACAGAAATAGAGAGGAGATAAAGATATTTCCTCCCTGTCATTTTCTTGTATGCTTCTTTTGCTTTAACGTTCATCCCAAGTGCTACTCCTCAAGTCTGCATTTGTTAATAATATCTGTACACCAGCGTACCGCTATAATCTATGGGCATGAACTTTCTGTGATATTCCTTGAGCGTATCAACAGGATCCACGTCCTTGAACTCTTCTGGATAGAACCATTTCGCGAATGTTTCCAGTGCAACGAAGTTAAATACGTCCGAGCAATAGCCGTGATATATGCCATAGACCTTCCGATTCTCTACTGCATTGATCGTATCCCACCCTGGACGGTTGACGAATGGCGTCATCGTGCTCTTCGTTACGTTCGATGTAAAAGTATAGCCCATCTTGAGCGATCCGGGAGTAGACCAGTTCCTTCCAGTTAATATGATGATGTCCGGACTCTGATTGACCAGATATTCGGCACTGAGAGCCTTACTTTTGTTGAGTAAAACCGGTTCTGCAATGTTGTCTCCACCCGCTTTCTTAACGATATCTCCCCATGCTACGTCCCCATAAGATATGCCGTAAGTATCCGGGCCGTTATATGCACATTCGACGTAAACGGTGGGTTTCTTTCCCTGTATTTTCTCCAGGCGGGAATATACGCTGTTGACCTTTTCCTCATAATAATCAACTATATCCTGAGCCCTCTGTTCCTTACCCGTGATCTTCCCAAGTAACTGAATACTCTTCGTTGAATTTTCCAAGGGTTCCATGTAGAAGTCTAAAAATACTACTGGAATACCGGCCTGATCCATCCTGGCCAGCGCCTCTTTTGTTGCTTCTCCGTTCCACATGAATTCCCAGTTGGGCATGATGACGACGTCAGGATTCAATGCTATCACTTTTTCAGCATTAAAAGTATTATCGTCCAGGGAGCCTACATCTGGTATTTCGGCCATTGTCGGGAATTTTTCCACGTATTTCTCATACATATCGCCGGAATTCTCTCTGAGATAGTTATCCCAACCAACGATTTTGCTATCAAACCCCTCTCCATAGACCGATGAAAATTCGGCCGTGCACGTCGAGTCCATCAGTACAAAGCGCTCCACCGGATATTTTAATGTCACTGATCGTCCCTCCATATCGGTTACAGTAATCGTCTTCACTTGGTCATCTGTGCTGCCGTTCGTGATACAGCCCGAAACTAAAAAAGTCAAAAAAACGATCAATATAATCGCAAGGATAGGGGGTGTTGTTAATTTATTGCGCATGTTGACCTCTAACTACTCAAATTATACCGGAACTGGACCACTTTTATATCATCCAAAAACGAGGCTCTGCCATCAGGATCCATCATCCAGTTTCATAGTCATCGATAATTTAGTAATGATATTATTCAACAGGTTTTTAATGTATTAATAATTTATTAAATAGTATTATTTTATACACTGTGATAAATATTTTGTAACAATGTGTATTGAAATTTTTAAGCTTCACATTTTTCTATAATTTTAAGAATACAGCAGGTATGAAATGCCAGATGATCAGATGCTAATTATTAACCTTAAAAAATCAAATCGCAACATAGGCATCATGTACTTGGGCAAGATTTTGTAAGTGGAGATGTGAAAGAAGTCCCACTGCAGTCCAGAGAAATCCATGTTTATCTTAAAGTCAGGTTACCTGTGCAGCCATTAACTGGCCGAAAGAGCCTTTAGCAGTGACAAGTTTGTCGAATGTGCCACTCTTCTCAACTTTCCCATTTGCTAGCATTATCACCCGGTCTGCCGACCGGATCGTCGAAAACCTATGTGCTACGATCAGAGTTGTGCGTCCTGTCGATATCTCCTTGACCGCTCTCACAATATATGCGCCACCGTAGAGACATGAAGATGCTGCTAGCAGTTTTGGCTGCGATACGATCTTTTTCTCGTCTCATAGCCCATTGCAGGACGAGGAGAAGCGCCACCGTGACAAAGTACAATTCGGACTTACGACGTGGGGACCCAGCGAACACTCTAGTGAGTATGATCAATGAGCAGTCCCTGGACTATATAAATTAGGACTTACGAACTGAGGAACAGAATCAATCACTTCAGAGACTGTGGATTAAAGTTGTGTTTTAGACAATTTTGAGAGCCCACTCTTTGACTCAATCCGGGTATATTCTTTAACGATATCGTTTTTTTGATATATGATCTCTCTGTTAACAACTGCAATTTGTTATCAGTTGAGAGGGTTTTAGCTGGTTCCTGGGTTATTGCTTACTTGAGAGAAATCAATTTCAACTAATTTTTTAATATATTCGTTATAAAAAATACATAAATAACTTATTAATTAACATTAAGAACAATATTTATAACATATTAATTTCCATTAAATGGAAATAGTAATTAAAAGTAATAATAAAAACATAATTTTTAAGAAAGGTAACATTTGTTAGCCAAATCCTAAGATATATATCATGTTGAATTATATTAAAGAGAATTAATAATAAAAATTAATAAAAGTGTGATATTTTTAATAAATGTGCCAGTCAAGTGGTTAAAACACTAGTAATTGGTTGAAAAATTGTAATAGGTTATGTGAAAAAATACAGAATTTTCTAAGACATTGTCTGAAAATAGCAATTATATTAAGATTATCATGAATTTAGCCAAAAAATATTGTACATTAGAGGAACAGAAAAATGAATTTAAACACCCGCATTAAAAATTATTGGGAAGGCGAGGCGCAGGGTTACAGTGAAGCAATTGAGGATGAACTAAACGGCTTTGAGAGAAAAGCATGGTCTGATTTGATACTGGAATATGCACCCTCCAAAGATTGTCTTGATATACTGGATATTGGCACTGGACCGGGATTCTTTCCAATCGTATTATCACAGGGCGGACATAATGTTACTGGTATAGACTTAACCGAAAACATGATCGAATTTGCACGTTTTAACCTTGGACGTGAAGGTGCTAGTGCAAAGCTGATGACTATGGATTGTCAGAGTTTGAAATTCCCAGATAATAGTTTTGATCTGTTAATTTGCCGTAATCTCACATGGACACTTGATGACCCTGCCAAAGCATATAAAGAATGGCATCGCGTCCTGAGATCAGGCGGAAGGATTCTTGTTTTTGATGCTTGCTGGTATCTGCACCTGTTTGATGAGAATATGAAAATAGTCTATGAAAAAAAGGAGAAAGAGATCCTTATGAAATACGGGCACCCAATGCACCAGCACAAAGATCAAGCTGAGGGTGATGCACTCAGCCGGAAGCTGTTTATGAGTGACAAAGTCAGACCGCAGTGGGATTTGGATATGATGCTTAAACTCGGATTTTCAAAGGTATTTGCAGATACTTCAGTGGGTGAACGGATACTCAATGAACAGCAGCAGGATAGAAACAGTATGCATCCTCCGTTTTTGGTAGGAGGAGAAAAATAAAAGGGACACACTATTTTGCGTCTTATGGCAAAATATTTCATTATACAGTTTCTGCGTGGATTCAAAAAAGATGAAGCAGGTAAATAACAATTGGTCTCTTATATACATCGTGCGATTTTTAAAAATGTCGGCTTTGTATTAGTCGGTACCGTGACTAATTAATAAAACAGCCCGGCTTTTACAGAGCTCTTATTGGGAAACAGTTCTTGTGGGAAAACAGTTATGGAAATTATATACGGTTGATGCGGCGAGTAACATCACAGGTCACGGGAGGTGAAATAGTGCTTAAAAGCATAGGAGAACGGTTATTCACACTGATTCCTGTACTGCTAGCCATTTCATTAATAACCTTCATCCTTGGCAGCATGTCTTCCGGTGACACTGCACGTACGCTAGCTGAAAAACAATATGACAGACCAACATATGAGCAGATTGAGAAAATAAGAACCGAGATGGGATTTGACAGACCGGTGCTGGTCCAGTACGTCAGTTGGCTTAAAAATGCGGTGAGAGGTGATTTGGGCTATTCTTATTCAAATGACAAGCCGGTGGTTGACGAGATTGTTCAATATTTTCCAAAAACATTACAGTTGGCACTTCTCGCACTATTGTTTTTAATTATAATTTCATTTACTCTTGGAATTTTATCGGCGGTGTTTTCCGACTCGTGGATCGACAAGATTTCCAGAATATACTGTTTCTGGAGTGTATCAATGCCCGAATTCTGGTTTGGACTCATTCTGCTGTATATTTTCGGCGCTCGTCTTGGACTAATATCAGTGCTTGGTGGAAGTTCAACGAAATTTCCAATAATACCTGCTCTTACAATGTCTATATGCAGTGGAGGGATTTATGTCCGACTAATTCGTACAAATATGGAGGAAGTACTGAACAAGGGATATATCCGTGCAGCCAGAGCAAAAGGAGTGAGTGAATATAAAATAATAACAAAACATGCTCTAAAAAACGCAACGCTTCCTGTACTCAACAAGCTTGGGATCGGATTCGGCTCTTTGTTAGCTGGATCTGCCATTATTGAATCAATATTTTCATGGAACGGGCTTGGAAATCTGGCACTCGAATCAGTTAAGCTGAAAGACTACCCAGTAGTCCAGGGATATGTGCTGTTTATGGCTTTTTTGATGGTGTTAATTAACCTGACTGTAGATATTATATGTGGCATCATTGATCCGCGCCTTAAAAATGAATGAGAGGGACATATGATGCAGGTCAAAACTCAAGCAATAAAGAGATCGAGCTCATGGTTTAGTTCATACGATGGCATTATAAATCGTATACTTACACAAAAAGCAGCAGTCTTCGGTTTTGTAATAGTAGCCTTGATTATCTTCATTGCCATAGCTGCATCTGTAATAGCGCCAAATGACCCACTTAAGGTAAATATGTCAATGCGTTTAAAAGGCCCAAGCTCGTTATATTGGCTTGGCACCGATAATCTGGGGCGATGCATTGCATCCCGTCTGATTTGGGGAGCACGGATGTCACTAATATACAGCATGTGCGTGCTGGGCCTTATGATGGTAATTAGTATTCCGATAGGGCTCCTGTCCGGATATGCAGGCGGTCGCATAGACACATTTATTATGCGGATTATTGACATATTTTTATCACTCCCGACTTTTCTGATGGCATTAGCCATCGCCGGTATGTTAGAACCCAGTGCGAGAAATATGATTATTGCCATCGCCAGCGTGTGGTGGGCACCTTATGCAAGAATAATACGTGGTATGGCAATGCAGATAAAGCAACAGGACTTTATTCTTGCAGCAAAAGCAGCCGCCTGTACTCATAGTCAGATTATTTTTCGGCATATACTTCGAAATATTGCTCCAACAATTATTGTAATGGCCACACTTGAAATTGGTTCTATTATACTGGCCATCGCATCATTTTCTTTTATCGGGTTGGGTGCGCAGCCGCCTACGCCCGAGTGGGGCATTATGCTCAGCGACAGCAAAGAATTTATGCAGACACAGCCGCAGCTGATGATTTATCCGGGAATTGCAATTATGATTACAGTCATGGCGTTTAATCTTCTGGGGGAAGGACTGAAAAATGCAATACAAAACTGACCAGGAAATTCAGAGTGAAAACGCTACATTAGATATCCGGGGCCTTTCTCTGGACTACATTATGCAGGATCAAAACATCCACGCCGTGGTAGACTTGAACCTTGTTGCAAGAATGGGAAAAATCACCGCACTTGTTGGAGAAAGCGGCAGTGGAAAATCTACTGTCGCACTTGCAGTAATGGGTATTCAGGGTAAAAATGCTGTAGTCTCAAGTGGTGAGATTTACCTGGGAGGGACAGATATACTCTCTATGCCTAAAAAAGATATGCGGTCTTACATATCGAACCATGCCAGCATTATCTTCCAGGATCCAATTGATTCTCTGAATCCGTTATTAACTGTTGGAGAGCAGTTGGTAGAGGCAATCCTGATACATGAAAAAATAACAAAAAATCAAGCTCGTACCATTGCGCTCAATCAACTTCTGGCGGTCAGCCTGCCACAGCCAGAGAAATTGATGAAAAAGTACCCGTTTATGTTGAGCGGAGGAATGTGTCAGCGTGTAATGATTGCCATCGCCAGCGTTTTCCACCCACCGCTTCTCATTGCAGATGAGCCAACAACAGCTCTTGATGTAACGATTCAGGCTCAAATCCTGCATCAATTGGATTCGATGAGGAAAAGAGACGGAACTGCAATTCTGCTTATTACACACGATTTGGGAGTCGTCGCAGAAATAGCAGACGACGTGTGTATCATGAAGGACGGACATATTGTGGAAAGCGGCACGGTAGACGACATATTCTGTAATCCTCAACATACGTATACACGCCAATTACTAGCAGCGGCGCTCTAAGAGGTTTGGCCATGGAAGTGTTGGCGGAAACCCAAAACATACGAAAATCCTACGAAAAACAAAATTTGTTTACAAAAAAGAGAGAGCAGGTATCTGCCGTAAACGGCGTGTCTCTCAGAATTCGGAAGGGATGTTCAGTAGGACTTATTGGAGAGAGCGGAAGCGGAAAAAGCACGCTTGGCAGAATGATGGCCGGACTGGAAACGCCGACCGAAGGACAGGCACTGTTCCGAGGGCGATCAATATCGAATATTTCCCTTCGAAAAATGCGCCCGTTACGACGTAATATCCAGATGATCTTTCAAAATAGCAGCAGCATTTTTGATACGTCCTATACTATAGGAGAAAGTATTGCTGAGGTTATTGAAAACAGCGAGAAAGTATCAAAAAAAGAATGCTCAGAAAAAATAGAGACAATATTGGAACAAGTGGAGCTAGATGCTTTATACGCTCAGCGGTATCCAAAAGAATTGAGCGGAGGGCAACGCCAGCGAGCCAATATTGCACGTGCGCTTGTTCTTCACCCGGAGTTTGTTGTTTGCGACGAGCCTGTTTCCAGCCTTGATTATTCATTGCGCAAACAAATTCTGACTTTGCTTAATGACTTACGAAATAAATTTGGTTTAACTTATTTATTTATCACCCACGACCTCAACTGCGTGCCTTATGTCTGCGATATGATGGCCATTATGTATGCTGGTAAGATAGTGGAGCAAATCGATTTAAAGAAAAACACGATGCAGAACGCGCTCCATCCGTACACCAACTTACTTCTTTCGTGTATACCAGCAAAGATGCCTGCAGAACGAAAAAAACGAATGATGGAGAGTATAATTGATACAACAGTTATACCTGATTCAAAACACTGTTGTCGGTTTTTTCCACGCTGTCCTTTCTGTACGGAACGTTGCATAAATGAAGAGCCATTGCTAAAGGAGGTCACAAGCGGTCATTTGATAGCATGTCACATTATACCATGACACATTGTAGCATGCTACATTATATGAGCCATTAAAGAAAGGGAGAATGAAAAATGAAGAAAAAATATATCTGGGTAATTATCGCGTCGGTACTATCATTGGTGCTGTTGCTGAGTGGATGCATCTCGAATCAAGCGTCAAACAATACGCAAAACGGAATTGCTGGTTCTTCAGATGCCAACACCACAGCCGTTAGTAATCAGGCAGATTCCATTACAATTATGGTATCCGATGAGCTGAATCCAGAAGATGCAAGCCCAATAAACTCCAGCACGGAAATGTGCCTTTATGAAATGGTGTACGAACCGCTGGTTAAATACGGAATAGACGGCGTGATTGAGCCGGCACTTGCTAAAAGCTGGGAAATCAGCGATGATGGAACACAGTATACTTTTTACTTGCGTAAAGATGTCAAATTTTCAGATGGTACTAGCTTTAACGCAGACAGCGTGGTAAGCAGTGCGAAGCACTGGGACCCAACGAGTTTTACCACACCGCTTACAAATGTGGAGAAATTAGACGACTACACAGTCAGGCTGACATTTAAGGAAAAATGCTACCCAGTATTAATCGAACTAACCTATCCCCGACCTTTCCGCATCGCATCTGAAAATTCATTTGATGCAAACGGCAACTTTGTAAAAATGATCGGCACAGGTGAGTGGATGGTGGAGAGTTATGTTCCCGAGAAAGAGGTGGTTATGGTACCCAACCCGTATTATTACGGAACAAAACCGAATATTAAAAAGATAACCATCAGAAAAGTTACTGATGGCGAATCAAGAATTATGGCGCTTCAGAGTGGAGAAGCTGATCTTTCTCTGGCCGATCTGCCTTCCGAAAGCAAATCGATCATTGAGTCATCAAAAAATCTTGCTGTTAAAAACACTGAAGGCACATTGGGATTTTTCCTCATGCTAAATCAAGAAAATACCGCACTGCAGGATGAAAATGTCCGTCTTGCGTTAAATTACGTAATAGACAAAGACAGCATCGTGGAAAATATATTTGGAGGCGACGCTATTGCCGCAAAGGGCATTTTACCTGATACGGTACCATACGTCACTGATGAAAACAGCAAGGGATACTCATATAACCCCGAAAAAGCAAAAGAACTGCTGGCCAAATCGGGATATACGGACAGTGATGGGGATGGAATCGTTGACAAGAACGGTGTGCCGCTGTCCCTTAAGCTTGTATTTCAGTCTGAGGAATATTCAAGCTGGAAATCTATGTGTGAATATCTCCAGGCGGCAGCCAAAGAGGTCGGAATTGACGTTCAGCTTAAGCAACTGGACACTTCGGCATACTATGATGCAATCTGGAAAAACCGTGATTTTGACATGATTATTTACCGCACATATGAGGATTCGTGGAATCCACACGGATTTTTGCGCTCCATGTTTTATCAGCCCGAGGGCAGCAAGTCCGTGTGCTGGTATGACCCACAGTTAAATACGTA
This sequence comes from Methanosarcina sp. A14, assembly GCF_001729375.1. Lineage (NCBI taxonomy): Archaea > Methanobacteriati > Methanobacteriota > Methanomicrobia > Methanosarcinales > Methanosarcinaceae > Methanosarcina > Methanosarcina sp. A14. Next base: position 9,335 of record NZ_LZPK01000078.1, read on the forward strand.
TCTTGACGAGGTCATTAAAACACAGGACGAGGCAACGCGTCAGGCAAAGTATGACCAGATATTTAAGCTGATCAATGACAAGGCCCTTGTTGTTCCTCTGTGCTATCCCAATAAACAATATGTATATAATACCCACCTGCAAAACGTGACAGTTGCACCGACGAGCTATGAAGGCATAGAGTGGCAGTTGATCACTATAGCAAAGTAAGAGGTCAAAGCATGTTGGGAACTGTATTTGAACAGATTGAAAAAGCCTGGTCTGCCGATTCCGGAGGCTATGACCAGGTGATTCAAAAACAGCTAAGTAATGAAGAAGACGTAAAACATTGGCAGGATGAACTTCGACTGGTACTTGGTGAGAAACCATTGCATGTACTTGATGTTGGGTGCGGGCCTGGATTTTTTACAATTATGCTTGCCAGGCTAAAACATAATGTGACATCTGTTGATGGTGCTGAGGGAATGGTAGAGCATGCAAGAATCAATATCAAAAAGGAGGCGTTAAATGCAAAAATATATAAAAGCGACGCCGTGCTTTTGGATAACGAGAAGGAAGGAAGCCTTGATGCCATAGTATCACGTGATGTTGTTTGGACTCTCTATGACCCGGAGAAAGCTTTCATTAGATGGAAATATCTGCTGAAAGCGGATGGTAAAATCGTTATCTATGATGGTGATTACAGGCGAGATCAGTCTTCTTTGCGTTACCATGTATTGAAATTGACCTCAGACCTGATTAATCTCTTCATGGAGGGAAAACATAGGAAAAAGAAACAGCACAATTCCCCAGGCAATGGATTTGAGCAACTGCCAATGATTCGGCATAAGCGACCGCAATATGATCGAGAATTGTTGCTGAAGGCAGGTTTTTCAAAAGTTGAGGTAACAAAGGATTGTTTCCGCAACAGTCCATTACATCTTGAATTCTGGAGATATGGGTATCAGGGGAAAAAGTTCCGTATAATTGCTTACAAGTAAGTGAGATAATAACTGCGAGAGTACAGGCTCTAATTATGAGAATAAAGAAATAATTGTGAGAATACAGGCTCAAATCACATAACTTTAGATAAAACACTAAGTGAGATAAGCTTCATAATCCATAGGACTTATGCACTTGAGAAACAAAATCAAGTGCAGCAAAGATTATGGATTAAAGTCGTGTTTTATACAGTTAATGATCTGATGCTGTTGATTTTTCAGTTCGACTGCGTTAATCCGGTGATTTCACTATTTTTCTTTTCACCGGATTTTACATTTAGATCTCCATCTTTAGTTTTTTTCATTAAATTTCGTTGACTCAGGAATTATTGCCCTTTGAGTGACCATTCTTTTTACAAATATCTAAAAAACTCTCGTTTTTTATTATTATTTCAATCACAACAAAATGTGTTCTGAAGCAGATTCTAATTAAAGCAAAATTCGGACTGGAATGAAGACGATTTCTTAGGTTGTGTTGTCATCTGGAGGAAAAAGGTAATCAAACTGCACAGTATATATATTTTCGTTTTGTTCAAGCTCATTTTTTATCCTTATTGCATCTTCTCTCGGAATCCAATACGTTAGGGGACCATCACTATAAAGAAAACGAATATTACACCAAACAAACCTTTTTACTTCGGCATTATATTTAGTGAGTATTGCAAGAAATTTTCTGTTCCGAGTTGCTTGTTCAGAGACCGAAAGAACGTAATAATCTCCTTTTCTGATAACATGAGGAGAAGATATAGTCCAATCTTTTTTCTCTTCCTTCATCTCAACAAGTTCATCTCTGATGTCACTCCAATTATCTTTATCCACCATTATGTAATATCTTTCATCCGTATGATTAGTATTATATTCCATTCTATAGTTCCGAGTCATGTTATAGTTTTGAAGAATGGATTTTACTTCTGACTCAGAAACTCCATCTTTAAATTGAATAAACAGACCACCTACTTGCGATTCAGAATCCGGCGTTTCTTTATCAACTGGAGGTTCTATAAATAACCCAGCTATCATTATTAGAATAAAAAAAAATAATAAAAAAATTATTTCCTTATTAATTTTGCTCATAATAACACCTAAAAATGAAGAAGGTACGATAAAACTTATAGATTGACTGTTTGTATGGAGAATAATGAGCAACCTTCGTTGGCATCAATCCCTTTGGGAACATCGAATATAGTTTTACCATTTACTTGAAGACCAGGCTGGATCTGCTTCAACCATGGGTAATTAACTTCCTCCTTTTAATCTGAAATTATAAGACAGTCTCTTTGGTTGTAGGGTCATATGGAGGATAAATGTAACTAAAATCTACAGTAAAGATATTTTCGTTTTGTTCAAGCTCATTTTTTATCCTTTTTGCATTTTTTTCTTGAATCACATACCGAGATCCATCAGGATTTTCAAAATGAATCTCGCACCAGGTAAACTTTTTCACCTTAATATTATATTTGTCTAGTATTGCGAGAAATTTTTTGTCTTGGACAGCTTGTTCAGAGACCGTAAAAACGTAATTATCCCCTTCACTGATAACATGAGCAGGAGACGTTGTAATCCATTCTTTTTTCTCTTCTTTCATCCCTTTACTAATTTCACGTCTTATATCCCAGTTATCTTTGTCCACTATTATGTAATATCTTTCATCCGTAGTATTAGTATCATATTCCATGCTATAGTTCAGAGTCATATTAATGTTTTGAAGAATATCTTTTACTTCTGGCTCAGAAATTCCATCTTTAAATTGAATATATATACCAGCTACTTGTGATTCAGGAGCCGAGGTATTAGTATTAACTGGCATTTTTATAAGTAGTCCAGAAACTACTACGAGAGTCAGAAAAGCAATAAAAATAGCAATCTTCCTATTAATTTTGCTCATGCTAACACCGCTAAGATAATATATTTTGGTTTCTCATATCTTCGAGCTTAAATAGATATAATAGCATTATACTTTATGATTTACCTGGAGAGTACATTTTAACTCCATAAACTCCTTTTTTCTAATATTTTATAACTTTTGTGTCCAGGTTCTCTAACAATTCAATTTTCAAGCGGATTTTGAGTCTGAATTACTTTTTAATATTTTTATAGTTTAATGATTTGGTCATAAATTATTTATTTGAGTGTATGCCTTAACTCATATTCAAAAACAAGTATAAAAGAAAATAGTATTCAATCCTGAGGTATAAAAGTTTTATATAAATTAAAAACTAATAAATATAGTCTTATTTTTCTAAAAATTCACTGAATCTGACTATTTGGTATAATCAATTAAAGAGTCAGAAGGATGGAAACTTACTGTTATTGTGCATGCACCTGAGCAAAATTAGCTTAACATATAAAATTAAAATTTTAAATTTGTTGTTTTGTTGAGGTTGACGGGCTGTATCCCGTCATTTTAATGGCGGGAATTAGCCCTTCCTTTTTTTCTAGAAAAATTTTAGAGTTTTTTTATTTAAAAATAAAACCTAAAGCCTTCAGAGCTCTTCAGGAATTATAATCCATGCGATTATGTACGCAACTAAACCGCTTCCTGTACCCACTATAGAAATGAGCAACCATAAAAGCCGTATAAGCGTAGGATCAACTTTAAAGTATTCACCTAGCCCACCACATACTCCTGCAATAATCCTGTTCTTCTTTGACCTATACAATCTATTCATTTGACCACCCCTAAGTACAAAATGCTTTAATAAATTAATAATAGATTGCTTATATTCGATTTATAAGTAACTCCGAAAATAAGAAATTTATTGAGAACTCATACGTTTGCAAATTCTCTATGCTCTTGCAGATATAAGTTAATTGGCATGAAAGTAGCCTTTGTTTTTTATTCTTGACTCTATTCCCAACTTTCAGTTATGCTGCCAATATTGCATTTTTGTCCGGTTGAGTAAAGCTAAGCCTACATTCCACAGTATTTTTTAGAAAATCAATAGTTCTCTTGACAACGTTTTTAAAAAAATTAACTTAATTTAAACTCTTAATGGCATTTAGTGAAAATTGAATAATATCGTTTTTTGCCTCTAA
>NZ_LZPK01000079.1:0-10188 GCF_001729375.1 Methanosarcina sp. A14
CAATAACCTGTACTTCAATATAATAACCTGTACTTCAATAGTTCCTGTTCAATTGTTGTATTTTTTGGGAAATCACTAACAGTAAGCTTGTTTAAGTGCATCAAACAATATTGATGGACTAACTTATCCCCAAAAATTTCCTTTAATATATCAGGGTATCTCTTATCAAAATCCGTAACGATAAACACAGGCTCTGATGCATCCAGATTTTTTTGTAAAAATCCCTTGATGATTTCTGAGCTCTTATCTTCAAAAAGTTCATCTGCTCTCATTCTTTGAGTTTTTGCATCCAGTAAGGTTAAACGGTATTTCTGACATCTTCCTTCTTTTGGATGTTGTTCGTCATAGTGCACCATATGTATATTTTCTGAAAATGGAACAGTTTCTTGTTCCATTTCTTCGTAGAATGCTCTTAAAATAGTGCTTCTTGATCTTGGATAGATGAAGTCCATTATGTCAGAAATTCCATCGTATGAAACGTTATGGTATCTGAGTAACTGGAAGAAATCATTGAATGAATCAAAAAGTAAAGTCTTCAAATCTTCCCAAAAACTATAATCTTCTTCGTGTGTACTACCACAATTTGAGCATTTATATCGACCAATGTTGATTTCTCCAAGACCTTCTTTAGTATGGGGATTACAGCCAGTATGAACCATTGGAGTACTACAAATGGAACAGACTGGAGGAATTTTTCTACGAAAAATTCCTCGTGTAGTATATTCATAATCGTTTCCAAAACAACCAAAAACGTCTAAGAGAGCAGGGAGCTCCGAAAAGTTATTAAGAGTTAGGTTTATAGTTGCCATTGTTTTTGCCGTAACATCATTACATAATTATAGAATTATAATTTTGTGTAGTGATGTTACACTTACTTTTATCACTAGATTTTGGAACAGAGTCATTCAAAGTTTAATGTTATAATTTTCCCTCAACAGCTCTGTAAGTTCCGTGAAAAACAATCAAATAAGGATAAATGAAATACAAAGAAGGCAATAAAAAATGAAAAATAGGGAAAAGTTGTATGTACTTTTAGCTTCAACAGCCCTTATTTTATCCTTTTCAATTTCTGCTTTATCCGTTGCATCGGCGTCGAGTGACCAGAATGGTTCGGTAATTGTTACTCAGACTCAGGTTATGACAAGTAATGGGACAGTAATCAATGAGTCGTCCTCGCAGTCATCTCCGATTGTCTACAGTAGCAAAGTCGTATGGCATTATGACAATAGCACTGATAATGGAAGTGTAGATAGTGTAAATATTTATGCTTCCAACTTCTCGATTTCTAAAAACGTTCAGATAGCCTCAAATGAAGCTAATCAGTGGCTGTCGGATGTTCCATTTCTTTCCAGTGAAATAAATCAATTGAGGCCTTTTATCTCGAATGACAGGACTCTATGGGACAACTGGTTCAACGGGCTCATGAACAAGGACTTCAATAACATTGATAATTCAGATGATTGGTTCAATGACCTTTTGAATGACGATTTACACATGAATTCTCTTGACTCAAACCTTCAGAAAGTTGATTTTTCTGCATCTCCAACCTCCGGAAATGCGCCACTGGAAGTCGCTTTCACTGATAATAGTACAGGGTCGCCCACATCATGGAACTGGAACTTTGGAGATGGGACGAATTCAACAAAAGAAAATCCTGTGCACACGTACAACCGCTCAGGACAATATACAGTTACCTTAACAGAGAAAAACAATACCTACTGCGGCACTAAATCCGTATTTAACTATGTCAAAGTCGCATAAGGGAAGTGAATGCCTTAAAGTGAAAAACGATGAAAAGTGAAAAACAATAGTGAGTAAAAGTGGGAGTTATTTTTCTTTTTCTACACAAGCTTACTTTTCTGTACAAGCTTATTTTTCTACATCAGCTTTTTATTTAAAAAGTCTGCTTCTTAGTTAAAAAGTTTATTAATTATTTTAAATTGTGCAAATTCTTTGACTGTTATACTTATACCTTAAATCTTCTGTCCTTAAATGAAGTTTATATCTTCTAACTCCATACTCTTATAGCATGGCATCTTCTTTATTGAGTCCTCTGGCGATGCCTGAAATAGAAGGCATCCGAATCCCAATGAATTTTTATGTAGTTCTTAAGGAACCTGTACCTCTGGCTGGTATGTCTTATCCCGGAATGTACACGCCCTGGAAGAAAATTAAGAATGCAGGTTTCTCAAGTGTTGTATGTCTCTGTGATTCTGAAGTATCTTATAACCCCTATCCTCTCAAGGTTCTTTTTTCTGCAGAATTAGAAGACCTCCATTATGGTAATTCTCCATATGATCCTGACACTCTTGAATGGCTTGTAAGAAAGGCAACGAATGTAATACTAGAAGAAATGGATACAGGAAAAGGTATTGTTGTCCATTGCATGGGAGGTATAGGCAGAACTGGAACCGTTCTTGGTTGTGTGCTCAAAGATCTTGGTTTTCAGGCTGATGAAGTGATAAATTATCTGGACAATATAAACAAGCTCAGAGGTTTCAGAGGATGGCCGGAGACAGAATGGCAGGCGGGAATGGTACGCAGATATTGATACATTTGAAAATTGTTTATGAGTATATATAAGATCGACTTAATGATACCGTTTTTTTGATTGCTATCAATTTGATAAATATTGATAGCAAAATTGAAAATAGACAGATTTTTAATTGTTATCAATTTGATAAATATTGATAGCAAAATTGAAAATAGACAGATTTTTAATTGTTATCAATTTGATAGATATTGATAGCAAAATTGAAAATAGACAGATTAGACTTAACCAAATAAAGCTGAATCATAGAGAACGATTGAAAAAAATAAGACTACATCCTCTGAATCTTAAAAAAATTTTGATGTATAGCTAAGTAACTTAGCTTACTATACACTTGTTTTATCCTTTCAAAATTATCCTTTAAAGTTGCTTTCAAATATGTTTTTATTCAGGCATTGTAAGCATCATAGAGCTGCCAGACCCATATAATCGGCCATAATAAAAATCCAGCCCCGAAAATAGGCATTGTCCCTGTGATAATGAAGGCTATCCAGATGCCCAGTGCTTTGAAAAGATGTCCCTTTACAAGCTGGCCCAGGCCAGGAATGAAAAAAGAAAACAATGCTGGAACTCCGTGTGTTCTGCAATAGTTCATAGAACTTACCTTCTTTAAGTACTTAATAAGAGGGTGTATGTAAATAGTTTAACATAAAAAGACCTTTCCCTTTAATATAAAAATCTTTTCCTTTTAAACAGTCCCTTTACAAGCTGGCCCAGGCCAGGAATGAAAAAAGAAAACAACGCTGGAACTCCATGCGTTTTCTTGCAGTAAGAGTTCATATAACCACTACAAACCATTTTATCATCAACGGCAGAATAACAGTTTTTTTTAAATAATATATTAGATAGCGGATATAAGTAACTTAACTTGCAGCCTTTCTTTTTGGAAGAGTCTAACATTGATTTAATTTGACGGTAAATTGAAAAATTCTGAAGTTGAACTCTAAAGTTGACCCCTTAACTTTAATCCTTAAGTTTTATCCTTTCTTCTAACTTCTTGAAAATATATCCCAAAATTAATAAATATATATATTATTAAACTATGAGATATATCTCAATTGCAATCCAAAAAAGAATCGGATGTGTAACTTAACATTTCAGGTGAACTTTCCTGAAAAATATTGTTTTTCAACCTACTAAACATGGTTGTTTGTTTTAATTTATAGGTTGTATGGAGTCTGATTATGGATAAACAGGACAGTAATAAGTCAATCTGGGAAAAAATTAAGTCAATGTGGAACTCATTGCCAGAACTTTTAAAATTATTAGGTACCATACTGAGTATAGCTATTGCTCTAAAAGCTCTTTTTCCTGCAGCAGCGGTCGGAATTAGCAATTTTGATGCAGGACCGGAAATTATTGAACCTGGAGGATCTTCTATTTTGAACTGGGACGTTTCTGGAGCTGACAATATTACAATAGAACCTGGTATAGGACCTGTAAGTTCAAATGGATCCATTCCTGTATCCCCTTCAGAGTCTACAACCTATAAATTGATAGCAACCGGTAAAGGAAATGAAAAAGTAGCGCTCTGCACGGTTACGGTTAATAATGAATCTCAAGAGTCTCTGATCATCAGCTCATTTGATGCAAGTCCTGATTCCATCATGCCAGGCGAGAGTGCAGTCCTTAACTGGCACGTTTCCGGAGTTTCGAATGTTACTATCGAGCCTGATATAGGAGTTACAGAGCCAACCGGAACATTTACTGTGTCTCCTGCCGGCACTACGACATATAAACTTATAGCTTCAAATAGCGAAAAAGAAGATGCAGCTTACTGTACTGTTGCAGTTGAGGAAAATACTGACTCCTCCGAAAATGCTTCCACATCAAATCTTCAGTCTTCGGAAGAAAGCCTGACATCTCAGGAGAGTTCATCGACTACGGAAAATCCGACATCGGAAGATAACTCGGTATCGAAAGAGGATCAGGCATCACAGGATCAGGCATCACAGGATGATTCGTCACTTCAGGATAACCAGGCATCGGAAGAAAATTCTACAGCGACAGAAAATCAGGAATCACAAGATGACTCATCACTTCAGGAAAATCAGGCATCTCAAGAAAAGCTGCCAACTATCGACTCGTTTAACGCAAATCCTGACACTCTTGAGAAAGGAAAGAGCTCAAGTTTAACCTGGAGTGTATCTGGAGCTTCAAAAGTCTCAATCAGTCCTGGAATAGGAACCGTAGGTCTAACTGGCAGCCAGAGCATATCCCCCAGTAAAACCACGACTTATACCCTGACAGCCACAAATGAGTTAGGAAGCACGAAGGCTACCAAAGTCGTACTCGTACAGGAGTCCTCTGCATCTTCTTCTCAAAAAACGGCTTCTAACTCCAGTACATCAACTTCAACGCAAGAACAGCCCTCAACGGATAATAAGACAGAACTCAATGATTCCACCTCAGATACTGATTCCTCCGATAATGGGACACAATAAAAGATTTAATTTACAATTAATCTCTAAGGTTAGATAATCATTTAATTTCGACGCATAATTTCAGTAACGAAAGTAACGTTTCCAGTAAAAAACTTCAAAAAAACGAAAAATTCCCGGTAAAAAGAAAAAAATTCCGCAAGGATAAACCCTGCCAGAACTATGATTTGCAAAAAACCGACCTCAAACCCTCCGGAATGGGACCCACCTGCCCCTTCAACAGTCTATATCAAAATTAAAAACATCCCGTACGAGACTTTCAAAGCACGGCTGAACGAGGGGCTGGTTACAACCGAGCTTGACCAGATTCGATACCGGCTGGAAAGGAGAATTTACTGCTGCGGGGTCTGTTCCAAGCACGTTAACGGATACTGCGTTATTACAAACCGGAAAGTTGAGCCAGGATGGATTTGCAAGTCTTTTGTGCCAAAAGAAGAATTTATATACCTCGATTCAAGGCCTGGCTCGGAAACATCCCCGGATTTCAGATACCTTTCAGAAACCGGACTCAGAAAAAGCTATTTTGAAGGCGAGGGTCTGGAAGAAAGTAACCCGAAAAATGCAGAGAACTTCTATGAGGAAGGAGTAATTCTTTACAGGCAGGGCAGGCTCAGGCTTGCACTTGAGGCTTTCGATACGGTACTTTCTGAAAACCCCAGGCATTTTCCAGCCCTGTTTCATAAAGGAAATACCCTGTTAAAACTCAAACGCTACGAAGAGGCGCTTGAAACGTTTGAAAGTGCCTTCAGGATAAACCCGGATCATCCAGGGCTCTGGAACAATACCGGGTTTGCACTGGTAAAGCTCGAGCATCTCAGGCAGGCACTTGAAGCTTTTGAGAGGTCTATTTCCCTGAACCCGGTGCAGAAAAATGCCTGGGAAGGGAAGGAAGCTGTGCTTGTTCGGGTGCGCAAGTGCGAAGAGAAACTGAAGGAACTTGAAAGATCCCTGGAAATAAATCCTAAGGATGCAGGTGTCTGGTTTGAAAAAGGTAAATTGCACTTAAAGCTTGGAGAACTTGAGAAATCCAGAGAGGCTTTTGAAAAAGCCATTGAAGAAAAACCCGAGAATGCAGAGGCCTGGCATCTTAGAGGAAAAGTACTTTTTGAAACAGGCTCCGAAAAAGAAGCTCTGCACGCTTTTGAAATGGCACTCAGGAAGAAACCTGACTTTCCTGAAGCCTGGTATGAAAAAGGAAAGGTTTTACTGAGGCTTGGCAACCCTAAAGGAGCAGAAAACGCTTTTAAAATCGCGGCTGACCTGTCGGAAAGCAAAGGAGCAAAAGAAAAGGCTGAAACCGCCCTTGCAAGGGTTAAAAGGTCTGTCTCTGGACAAAAATGAATTTTTAAGGAATTAAAAAACTAAGAATTAAAAAACTAATAGAGGATTATTCCTCTTATGGATTTTTGCTTCTGGCTCTGTTTTTGGAGTAAAAAATGGAACTCGAAGTTTTAAAACAATCGCTGTCTTCAATGATATCAATCCTGATGAAATTAAAGATGAAAGACATACTAACTCTTTTTTGAGAGCTTCTCCCTCAATTTGAAGAGGATACAATATTTTTGAGCCTTTTTCTGAGGAAAGCAAATATCATTATTAATTTTTTACATCCAAAGTTCTATATTCTATTATTAATATTAATTACCACCTTGAATATTATATTTAGAACTGGTAGGTCATGGACGCTTTTAAAATTAAAGCGATTGTCTGATTGACTGGAGATAAAAACTGGATGTATTATGATGAAGCCGCAGATGCGGTTCTAAAAACTCTGAACACGTCCGAAGAAACCGGGCTGAGTTCGGAAGAAGCGGAAAAACGGTTCGATAAATACGGAAAAAACGAACTTAAAGAAGAAGAAAAGACTTCGGTTGTAAAACTTTTTCTTTCCCAGTTCAAGAGTTTTCTGATTATAATTTTGATTGCTGCAGCACTGGTTTCCGCTTTTCTCGGAGAGTTTGTTGACGCTTTTGTTATCCTGTTTACAGTAATCCTTGCCGGCGTGCTCGGTTTTGTTCAGGAGTACAGGGCCGAAGAGTCAATCAAACTCTTGAAATCATTGACAAGCCCCGAAGCCCTGGTTGTAAGGGATGGAAAAGAGGTAAAAGTCCTCTCTTCCCTGCTTGTCCCGGGTGATATTTTGCTTTTGCAGGCAGGAGACAGGATTCCTGCGGATGCAAGACTGCTTGAGGCACTCTCCTTGCAGATAGACGAATCCTCCCTTACCGGAGAATCCGTTCCTGTAGAAAAAAGCACCGCGATTTACCCTCCTGAAACCCCGCAGCCTGACAGGAAAAACATAGCTTATACCGGAACCTCGGTCACCTACGGCAGGGGAAAAGCCGTTATTACGGCAACAGGTATGAGTACGGCTTTCGGAAAGCTGGCTGGACTTTTAGAGGATATTGAAAGGGAAAGAACGCCCCTTCAGGAAAAACTTGACCAGTTCGGGCGCTGGCTCGGGACTGCAACCCTTATAGTTGTGGCTTTTGTGGCTATACTCGGGATTATCGAGGGTTTTGATCCTTTTGAGATGTTTCTCTGGGGAGTTGCCCTTGCCGTTGCTGCAATTCCGGAAGCTCTTCCTGCGGTTGTGACAGTCGGGCTTGCTCTTGGTGTCAGAAGAATGGTAAAAAGGCATGCCCTTGTAAGAAAACTGCCGTCTGTAGAAACACTTGGCTCCACCAACATCATCTGTACCGACAAGACCGGGACGCTTACCCAGAACAAGATGACTGTTGAAAAGGTGTACGTAAATGGAACTCTCTTAAAAGTTACAGGCGAGGGATACAAACCCACAGGAGATTTTTTCAACGGAGACAAACCTGTTTCTGAAGATATACACCTTCATAGGCTGCTGGCTACGGGAACCCTCTGTAACGATGCAGGGCTGGTTGAGAACGAAGGTGTATGGGATATCACAGGTGACCCTACCGAAGGTGCTCTTGTAGTCGCAGCAGCTAAAGAAGGCATCTGGAAAAACGCCCTTGAAGAGAAACATGAGCGTAAAGGGGAAGTTCCTTTTTCTTCCGAGAGGAAGATGATGACTACCCTGAACAGTTCCGAAGATGGGCTGTATGCATATTCAAAAGGAGCTCCTGAGGTTATTCTTGCTTCCTGTACGAAAATTTTCCTTGAAGGACATGAGGAAGAGCTAACCCCTGAAAGAAAGCAGGAAATCCTGAATGTCGTAAACGACCTGGCAAACCAGACTCTCAGGGTTATGGGGTTTGCCTACCGCAAGGTTCCGGAAGACATCCTGTATGAAGAAGCCGAAAAAGAGATGGTTTTTTCAGGGCTCATGGGCATGCGCGATCCTCCAAGAGAAGAAGTAAAGCTTGGAATTGCCACCTGTACCAGTGCAGGAATCCGAACCATAATGATTACAGGCGACCACAAGACCACGGCTTTTGCAATCGCAAGGGAACTCGGAATTTTCCGGGAAGGGGACCTTGTCCTTACAGGTACCGAACTGGAAGCCCTTAGCGATAGGGAATTTGAAGAAATCGTGGAGAAAGTTTCGGTCTACGCAAGGGTTTATCCCGAGCATAAGCTGAGGGTGGTTGAGGCTCTAAAGAAAAAAGGATATATAGTTGCAATGACCGGAGACGGGGTAAATGACGCTCCTGCCCTGAAAGCCGCAGATATGGGCATTGCAATGGGGATTACAGGCACGGACGTCAGCAAGGAAGCTTCAAGCATGATCCTGACTGATGACAATTTTGCATCCATCGTGTCAGCAGTCGAAGAGGGCCGGAATATCCTGAAAAACATTAAAAACTTTATTGCCTACGGCCTTACCTGTCACATTGGTCTGGTTTTCATAGTCCTTGTAGGAGTACTTGCCTGGCATACCCTGCCTGTCATTGCGGTCCAGATCCTCTGGATTAACCTTATAACAGACGGACTGCCTCCAATGGCGCTTTCCATGGAAGCTCCTGACAGGGGGCTTATGAAGCAAAAACCAACTAAGGCAAAAGAAGGGCTGGTCTCCAGGAGAATGCTTTTAACAAGCCTTGGATTAGGAACTTTGATTGCAGTCCAGTCTATCTGGGTCCTTTACGAGTCCCTCAATAATGGAGTTTCCCTCCCAAAAATCCAGACTCTGATCTTTACCCTGGTGGTTATTTCCCTGATGTTCAATGCCTTTAACTGGCGTTCTGAGAGGTATTCGGTCTTCTCTCTGGGAATCTTTACTAACAGGTCCCTTATATATGCCGTACTGAGCACTGTAATCCTGCAGCTTGCAGCGGTTTACGTGCCTATTATGCAGACGGCTTTCAGGACTGTTCCCCTATCGCTTTCCGACTGGGCAATGATAATTCCATTGGCCTCGACTACACTTATAGCCATGGAGTTTATGAAGTATCTGGAATGGAGAATTCACAGGTAAAATCAAAAAGAAAAAAGCCAGTAAAACCAATAAATAGGGTTTGTTTTTAAGCATACCCTTTTTCTTTTTCTATTTCTTCTTCTTTTTCTTTTACTTCTTTTTCTTTTTCTTTCTCTTCTTCTATTTCTTCTTCTTTTTATTTAGATTCCCAGAAATCGAAGACTTTTTTAATTTACTTCAATTTCCAATTGTTCGCTTGTTTGATCACAAGCTCTCGTTCGCTCGATCACAAACGCTCGCTTGTTTGATCCACCGCTTTGTCTGGATTTTGTGCATGGATTTTGCTCTTCTGGTTCTTTTTTACAAGCTGGAGTAAACGAAACACTTGTAGCCGAAAAAAACGGAAATAATAAGTGGTTTTAAATTAAAGATGGTCAATTTGTATCTGATTGATGTTATATATTTGAAAATCATATATTTAACTAACCAAGGCAATGTTGTTGGAAATGGAACTTACATAAGTCGTAGAGAAAAAACAAGAAGATATCTTTGCCGCCATTGCGGTAAAGTATTCAATGATTATACAGGTACCTTTTATCACGATCTTCGTAAAGATGCGCAAACTATTGATTTAGCTCTGAAAATGTCTATGAAAGGAATGAGCATTGAAGCCATTGCCGATGTTTTAGAGGTAGAATCTGCTAGTGTAAAGCGATGGTTAGCTCGTGCAGCTGAGCAATGCGATAAAGTAAATGACAGTATGATGAAAGATCTGAATGTACCCAAGATAGAAATGGACGAACAAAACGTATGTGAGTTTCTGGAAAAAATAGTGGAAGAAAGCAAAACCAAGAACATAGGAC
>NZ_LZPK01000080.1:0-7567 GCF_001729375.1 Methanosarcina sp. A14
ACGTCCCAGGTGCTGTCACCTTCTCCAACATCGATGATTTCGTCATCTACATATTCTCCGTCCTTGTCGAATTCGAGCCAGACCTTATTACCGTCAACATCGACCTGCTTGGCCTGGAGAGAGTAGCCCTGTCCGAGGTCAAGGGTTTCGCCGGTTCTGACAGTGTACTTGTCATCGCTGTCAAGAACAAGCTTGGCGAGTTTGTCAGCGCTGTTGGATTTCAGTGGGATATACTTGTCTGCGAAGAAACCGAGCAAGCTGTAGTTGTCCCAGCCAATGCTTGGCTTTTCATATTCGTAGTCAACCTGCTGGATCTTAGTAGAGTATACAATTCCACCCTCTCCAATTACATTGCCACTGTTTCCACTGACAGGTTTAATGGAAAGAGTTTCAGTTGTAACGTTATCGTCAATATCGTAGTAGAATGCTGCGAATTGAGTAGCATCGATTGTAATACCATCGCCGACAATGTCGTCGATATTAGAGCCGTTAAACACTGGACCGCGGATCTCAACTGAGTCTGCTGCACTTGCGGCGGATGCAAATACAGTCAGAAGCATGAGAGCAGACAGTGTCACTGCTGCGAATCTCTTCATTTATTGTTCCTCCATGTTTGTTAAGATATGTCGTATGTAAGAAGAAGTGTCGGGATCAACACTTTAAGGGTTTCACCATTCTTCACCAAATCAGACTTTTAGATTTCGTCTATTGCCGAAGAGGATTTCATTCCCTCCTTATCCCTCTAAATTGGATTACAAGTGTTCTATAAAATAATTGCCCTATTAAATCTTTTGTGGTCTATTTCAGGGAAATTAAAGAGGAAAAGCGCAAAACAACGATACAAATGACGGTAAATGTCGAAAGAGCTCAGGTGGCATATTCGTCAGGAGTTAAATTAAAAGATAAATTCGAAATACTTATAAAGACTATGGAAAAGGAATAACACGATTAGAGAGACTTACGATTAAAGAAACTCATGCCAAACAATTTCAGATTACACTAACTTTAAAAATCCACTAGGTAAGCTTACCCTGTGCTACTTTTAAAGTATATTATGTCTATTTAAAATATTTTATGCCTGGAAAATTTCAGTATATAAAGCAGGTTCCAATTAAACAGGTTTCATGTACCTATAATATACTTTGAGAAATATAACATATATATGATTCTAAAGATGAAGATATCAGTTCGTCAAGGAAGACCTATTCTTAAAGATATTATTTCAACCAAACCTGTACCAAATTCTCTGATTTTACTTTCCCTTTTTTCTGAGTTATAAGTCATTTAATCCCCTGAAACTTGAAAAATACCCATTTCATATCAGTCTATTTCATATCAGTCTGTTTCTAAGTTTCACTTTAGGATCTGGAATCGTTTCACTTTCTTCCACAAATTTGCCCTCAACTATCATTCTGCAATTAAATGAATCATCAAGTAGAGAACCATTATCATTGTCAGAACTTCAATTCTTGACTTATTTTCTCATGCGTCTTCAATTATAGTCACGCCTGTAATTAGTGCAACAAAAATCTCATTATAT
This sequence comes from Methanosarcina sp. A14, assembly GCF_001729375.1. Classification (NCBI taxonomy): domain Archaea; kingdom Methanobacteriati; phylum Methanobacteriota; class Methanomicrobia; order Methanosarcinales; family Methanosarcinaceae; genus Methanosarcina; species Methanosarcina sp. A14. The sequence goes on from NZ_LZPK01000080.1 coordinate 1,541, forward strand.
CTCATTTGAGCAGTTGCATTATTTAGCCTCATGACTATAAGTGAGCAATCATGCCAAACTGTCTCAATCCCCACAACATTTTTAAATATAATATATATTGAGCTAGAACAGGGAGTTGCTTTCATATAAACAGACCAAAATTTAAGACTAGCTTCTAATGCAAAATAGATAGCTTTCAAGCAAAAAAAATATTTAATCAGTGATTAATAGACTTATTCTAGAAATACACTTTAGATACACTAAAAGCACCACTTTTCAAAAATACAAATCTTTTTTTACGTTATCCTGCCCTTTGTAATATATCAGCATCTCTTTGAGAGAAATACTAATGTCATAACTTGCAAGAATGAGCAGTCTTAGTTCTTAATTTTTTTCAAAACAAACAATTCATTGGTCTTTATTATTTCATCAATCCTGTAATAAGTCGTAAATTCCTCATCTTTTGAAGATCTACTTCTTTACCGAATTCACGTTTTCTAATAGGCTATCAAATCCATCATTTTAACACAACAGAAGAGAAATCTGGAATCAATTTCTCCACAGTTTTTAACATATCTTTAACATATCTTATCCACAGAAGAAGCCCTCCCCAGTTAGTTTTTTAAACGACACTTCTGGCTTTTTCAAGTTATTTTAGGCTCTTCATCACTCTCTATAGAGAATACTATTTTCAATTAAAGACCGCCTGAATTTTATGATTTATGAGAATAATGAGAATTATGAGGATATCCACATAAGACAATGAAGAATTTTAATTAGTATCAGTTCCATTTTTCGGTTAGTAACCTCTGCTCAAACTAAATTGTTTTGGGTTATTATTTCCTTTAATAGAATTTGGAACGTGGGCACGAACATACCCCCGTTGCTTGCACGGAGTGCGCCAGTGCAATATGATTGTCACTTATTTTTGCTTACATCACCAGTATCCTTACTGCTTTCCTTTTTTTTTAGGACAACAGAAATTATTTTCAATAAACCTCATTCCCCTCCCATCGCCACCAATTCGGAATATTAGATTGGAGCCACAGTTTGGACAGCTTGTGGGGCGAGGCTGGTTGTCCTTTGCTTCCCACATATAATCGCATTCTTTGCAGAGAAAATTGACCTTGCATTCACCAGTATTAACATATTCTCCTCCAGAGATCTCGATCGCTTTTCCGTTGACAAGGGCATCAGCAATCTTCTCCCGCGCCCTTTGGAGGTCGCTCCAGAAAGTTTTTCGGGATACTCCCATCCTGTCAGCAGCCTCATTCTGCTCTATCTTGAGAAGGTCGCAAAGACGAACAGCTTCAATCTCTTCTATAGATAGGTTAATTATTTCCAAACAGCAAAGAGGGATTTCTCTGGGCTTATAATAGGTGGCCTTTGGAAAACAAGATACTCTACGCTTAACTTTATTGACCATCAAATTACACTTACGTGACGCATAATAAGTATTTATCGATCAATATATTATATTAAAGCATTTAGAGTTTTACTTCTACATCGCCATCAAGGATTAGAGTAAACGCAAACTGCCATATTCGATGGCAACATATTTTTTGTTTTATCCTGAAATAATTTCGCAGATTCAAACCCATTTCATTGGTCATCGGTTAAGGAATTTTCTTGCCTGAAAGCTATCGATTTTTCATTTAGAAGCCGGCCTTAAATGTGGGTCCTATTTACATGAAATCAATATCCCTATTCCAGCTCGTAATTTATTATATTTGACAAATATTGAGGAAATTAACGTAATTTTTCACGATTTTTCACATAACCGAAGACGCATGAATTCTTCTCTTAATTCCTCTATCACCAACTTGTTGATCTGACTATCTCTACTTTCACATACCTTTTATCTCTTTCTCACTATGTGGAAAATACCTCCATAAGTACTCAGCAGTAGCGAGGAAATATATATTTTACTTCCTTAACGGTCTCTTCTTTCTCTCCTTCTGTTTCTTCAAGGAACTCTTTGCTTTTCAGAGTTTCTGTCTGTGCAACTCCGGGATGCTGTTTCAGAAATTCTATTGAGTATTCAGTAGTTTCCTTTGCTGATAATTGAAAGGTCTCATCAATTTCTTCTTTGCTGAACTGCCCATGATCAAGAAGAAGTTGAGTTATTTTTTCTCTGGTAGCTTGAGGTTCGTTCTCATAGTTTAGAGAGTAGTACAGCTTGCTGATGATAACTTTTAAACTCCTGGGTCGACTTCTTTTTTTGTCTTTTACCTCAAAAGGACTTTTATCTTTTATTTTTTTTATAATTTCTTCAAGGTCATACTGGCTCAAGTTTAACACCTATATGGAATCTGGCTTGCAAGCAGATAAAAGTTATAAATCTGCAGGGAGAGAAAAGAAGATGTTGATATATAAATTAAGACAGAGGTTAAAATAATTTTAAAAATATAATAAACTGAATAAATAAGTAAAGTTTGAAATAGTAAGTTGAAGAATAGCACAAATTGAAACTAAAGCACTGTAAACTGAAAACAAAGCAAAATGAAAAACTAAAGTCTATCCATTAGTCATCGGCCAAGGATTCATTTCCGTCATATGTTAATCTTTTTGAACCCAATTCCTTCATTTTTTATTAAAACCATTCATCTCTAAACCTTTCTCTGTTACATGCGGATCTAATGCTTGACTTTCAGATACACTCATTATCGTTTAAAAAGTTCTTTGAATTCCACATACATATAGAATTACTGTCAACAGATCTGATGCATTCTCTGCAAATATTGTACTCCAACATAACTGCGTATATCTAGCCATTTTTTCAGTATGAGTTATTGAGTTTTTTACAAAAGAATAAATTCTTCTACTAACGATTAGTGTAAATATTACTGTCCAGATTAGAGCTTCAATTACCTGCACATTCTTTGTTTCAAGAACGTCTAGCGAGTATTTGCTTTTCAATTCTTTGAAAAGCAGTTCTATATTTCATCTGGCTCTATATAAGTTTTCAATGTCTTTTACATTCAAAATGTCTTTCTGAATATTTGTAATATAAATATGATGCTTCCCATTTTTGTCATTATTCTTTGGCAGTTTGCCTTAACCACTCTTCTGGAAACATTTCCCGAAGAGAGTATTCAAGAGTAGGTGGGAAACGAGTAGACATAGATTCAAAAATTTGAATATGAGTATAAAAGCAGATACAGGAGATGTGATTTAATGCTTAACCGATGGCGCATGAAAACCATTTGAATGTTCAATAAGCGATACAGTAACAGACAACGCAAAAGAGAAAATGTTGAGTAAATTTAAGCTTCATTGTGATAATGTAGAATGATTCTGTAAAATGAAACAATTTCGAAGTTGAAGTGAAATGGTGGTCACCCGTACGATAGATCATTGTAATAAAAGAAATTAAAAGCGAAATAATTGGAATAAAACAACAATCTTCTGTCGTGCCTATTGAAGCTCATTCCAGAAGGTTTTCTGATACTTTATTCTGTCAGCAGTCTCATTCTGCCCTACATGAGGACGGTCGCAAAGACGAATTCTTCAAGCTCTTCCAAGAACAAGTTAATAATTACGAGAATACTTAGCGGGCTTTATCTGAGTTTTTAAGAAGTAGCTTTTTAGATTATTGAAAACCCACTTAACTCAATCTACCGTCAAAATACGCAAATGAGATGTTATATAAATAACTAACGCTACATTAATTTAAATATTGATAAATTAAAAAGTTCAGAATTAATAATTAGGATTCTGCATTTTAATTACAAAACCATAAGCAATAAACTTGTAATTATATAAAATGCGATTATAAGTATGGCGTTTACTTTATAATTTATACATTATACATTAGTCAACCCTGCGGATATCTTCTGCCTTATATATTTGATTTAACGTAAAAGTTCTGCTAATCACTGTACTTTCGTATTACTTCTTAGTCGAATAATTTTATGTTCTTTTCATATCAAAAATGAGTATACGCTGCCGTTTTCCATGCGTCATCACGGGCCAACGATTCGTAAGAGTTCACAGGATTTATACAAAGGAATTCTTTTATTAGTATAGTAAAACCTAATAGAAATGAAAACTATTTATACTACGTCGCTTATGTGTAATTTAGAGACTATCCGAAAAGTGCTGTGACCTGCTGTAACTTCTACAATCAGTGATCACAAATGAACGGATTCCGGATAATAAACACTAATTGTCCAGTTGTAATTATACAACATGCGTAAAACTTTTTGGATAGCCTCTAAGACCTCTTTTATCTGAAATCACAAGATTTACTTATAGTACACTCACCCTGAAGTCTAAATAAAGCAGTGTTCCCCCAACTCTTTAATAATCAAAAATTTAACTGCTTACTTTTCTATTATATATATTAGCCGAACAAAAATAGAAGCTATATATACTACGCGCTTATGTGTAATGTAAGAGTTTGTCTGAAAAGCTCTGTGACCTACTATAACTTTTATAATCGGCAGATCACAAATGAACAGATTCCGGATAATAAGCACTAATTGCCCAGTTTTATAGCTTCCGCTTGATATCTAAAACAAAAAAGGTAAACTATTAACTCTCTACAAATTTACCTTTTAACTGCTTAATTTTTATTTTTATATTTATACCAAACAAAAATGGAAGTTATTTATAACACGTCGCTTATGTGTAATTTAAGAGTTTATCTGAAAAGTGCTGTGACCTACTGTAACTTCTACAATCAGCAGATCATAAATGAACGGATTCCGGATAATAAACACAGTTGTCTAATTGTAAATTTTACAACATTCATAGAACTTTTCGGATAGTCTCCAGGATCTCTTTTATTCTGAGATCACAAGGTTTACCATTATAGAACTTACCCACTTGATGTTTAAAACAAAAGCAGTGAACTTCAAACTTTCTAAAAATTCAAGATTTAACTGCTTAATTTACTGTACTTTATTTTGTATTATAAGTGAGTGACTTCTATAAAAAAGTAAAAACGACCTACTAAAAATGTCATTTAAATAGCTGGAACTTTCAAGCAGACGTCAATATAAATTGGACAATCATTATCGGTATGCCACATATCGTAAATACAATCGTCTGATGAAGCGACTTTAAGCGTATTTAGGAGGTAAAGCTAAAATGAGTAAATTAACTACCGGGAGTTTTTCTATAGAAGATCTAGAATCCGTTCAGATCACTATCAATAATATTGTAGGGGCAGCAAAGGAGGCTGCTGAAGAAAAAGAAAAGGAGCTCGTTAACGCAGGTCCCACACTTTTTCCAGGACTTGAGGGTTATAGGGATGACTGGAACTTCAAACTACTTGACCGTTACGAGCCTGTAATCACCCCCATGTGTGATCAGTGCTGCTACTGTACCTATGGACCCTGTGATCTTTCAGGGAACAAGAGAGGTGCTTGTGGTATTGACATGAAGGGCCACAATGGGAGAGAATTCTTCCTCCGTGTAATTACAGGTACTGCCTGCCATGCAGCTCATGGCCGCCACCTGCTTGATCACTTGATCGAAAAATATGGAGAAGACTTACCTCTCACCCTTGGGCAATCCAATGTGCTTACCCCAAACATTACAATCAGTACTGGGCTTAGCCCCAAAACCCTTGGGGAAGTCAAGCCGGCAATGGAGTATGTTGAAGAACAGCTGACCCAGCTGCTTGCAACTGTCCATGCAGGTCAGGAGTCCGCAGAAATTGATTACGACTCAAAAGCCCTATTCAGTGGTAGCCTGGATCACGTAGGCATGGAAATTTCTGATATTGTACAGGTCGCAGCCTATGATTTCCCGAAAGCTGACCCAGAGGCTCCCTTAGTTGAAATCGGAATGGGAACCATTGACAAGTCCAAACCTTTCCTATGTGTTATAGGACACAATGTCGCCGGTGTCACCTACATGATGGACTACATGGAAGACAACAACCTGACCGACAAGATGGAAATTGCTGGACTCTGCTGTACTGCAATCGACCTTACAAGGTACAAGGAAGCCGATCGGAGGCCCCCATATGCAAAAGTTATAGGTTCCATGTCCAAGGAACTCAAGGTAATCCGTTCAGGAATGCCAGATGTCATTGTT
>NZ_LZPK01000081.1:0-9962 GCF_001729375.1 Methanosarcina sp. A14
GTCTGTTTCCAATTCCTTATAAGAAAAGCTCCAACGGTATCTCGTATCAGTCTCTTAAAATACATTAAATACACAAATGGTTTAATGCAGATTTTTGAGAGGCTCATTAGATCACTTACTTGGTGAATGATGCTGTTGGTGAAATTATCAAAGACAATTCTAATTATTTTTGGACATTAAGAGAAACTTATCTTTAATTATATTTCTATTTTTATCTTTCGTCATATAAATAAGTTGTATAAACATTACAAATAAATAAAGTTTAAATTACAAGAAAACGTCCTGTATAGAACCGTTACACCATCAATATTCAGTGCTATTCAAATCTATACTATAATTATGGTTGTTTTCAACCCAGAAAGTAATAGAATTATCCGGTTCTATGTCATAATCAAGGAATTTTCCAGATGTGTTGTCGTAAACCTTAGTATCTTTTCCAGCGTTTATGTTTACATTTATATGGGCAATGCCACCGTTTGTGTGTGCATCAAAAAGTGCAGAGTTTTCAGTATGTCGCAGGTTCTCAAAAGTGGCATCGTATGTATTTCGACTTATTTGACTGTACTCATGAAAAGACACTATTGACATATTGTTTGACTCATAATTATCTACCCAGTTTTGAAATTTTGAGCGGCTAATTGAATATTTTATAGCTGGATCCTTATCAAGCTCATGAGTAAATACCGGATGTACCATACCTGCTCTGGATGCTGTTTCCCACCATTCCCAGGTATCATCTTCCAGACTTCCAATATATTTTTCCGTATGGATCCCCGAGTCCCCATTTCTCCAGAGCATCCCTAAGTTTTCATACGCATAAAGAGCGTGCGTAATATTATCTCTGTTTCTCATGGAGCACCAGCTTGTTGGTTTTCGACCGATTTTTTCATACACATATGAATATCCTTCATCCATTATTTTAAAAGCCTGTTCAAGTGGAAAGCTGTTCAATTCCTTTGAGTAATGTACACCTACGTCCCATGAATCATTGATAACCAGACCACGCAAATATTCAAGGTCTTCTTCATCGCGCTGCTCAAGGAGTTCTATATCAAACCATATTGTTCCTCTATTTTTTTTGCTGTTAAGGTAACGTATCCCCTGCTCGGTTGTATTTCTAACATGTGGACCATCGATTCCGAAAGCCAGCATTTTGTTACTTCCAATCGCAGTTATAAACTTTCTTTCTGAAGTCTGGCTTATACTGTATATATTTAAATCAAGGTGTGTTCCTTTTCCAAGTACAAAAGAAGTGAACTTAATGTACCCATTTGAAATATCCACATACGGCAATCTCTGCCTCTCGGTGTTATAAAGTGGGGTCACGATACATTTGCCATCTTTTGCAAGAATAGTGTTTGTTTTGTTATATCCATCAAACCTAATCTCAAAATCAGATTTTTCTGCCGCATTCCCGATGGATATGGATTCACATCTGATATCTTCTGAAGAATCTTTAAAATAACTTTTTAATATGATATTATTATTTACTTTTTGGAGAATCAACTTTGAACCCGGGGTATTAAGCTCGACAAAGCTTTGAGGGTCATCCATCTCTAAATCTATTGAGATTTGGTAAGTGCATTTAACCATTGGTATAAGCCTGCAGATGTAAAGTGATCCAATCTGCCTTGGCTGCTCCATATAGTGAATCAGCGGAATGGAAGCGGCTTCACAGAACTGATAAGCTTCTGAAGATTTAACTAAATCTATCGTATATACATTTATTCCGGATTCTAAAACAGTGTCTGCAACCGGAAGCAAACTGTACGGACATGAACAGGAGTCTCTTCTTACTTTATACTGTAGTGCTTTTGAGGTCTTGAAATAAATCTCTGACTTAAGCATCCCGTAAATTGCAGAATATAATTTGTCATAAATCTTATTACCCTGAAGTTTTGCAATAAAAACATTTTTTGGAACGCTGTTAGATTTGGAGTAGTTTTGTGAAAATAAGGTAAGAATGCCTTGATCAATATTCTCACGAGTTTTTGGAGTATCCTTACATGGGAAAGCTTCAGTTCCTCCGATAAATAAACTACTCAGTATAGACGGTATTAGAGAAAACATTTTTAGGTGACTACGGCTGTTCACTAAACCACCACATTAATTTTATATTCTATTTCCCATCCGACTTCAGTTCTTCTAATTGAATGCCCATCTGAACAGCCTTTTAAGTTCGAAACATTATTGTATGATATTTGTACTCGTAATACATTGAGCGTACACAAACCATTCTAAAACCATGCTTATTTGCAATTTTCTCAATTATGTAGGGATTGTGTGCAAACCCCAGAATGTCTTTTGGGCGTCTTTTCAGGCTTGCCAATATTGCAGTCCGAAACTCGAAACCTGTTTTGCATAAAATTTTCAAGCCGTTTGCGTCTTGTGAGAATAGGCCTATCTTCCATAGTGGATATAGGCGGGAGTCCAGTATGTCAAAAAGTACTATTTTGCCATCTTTATTCAGATGCTTTGATGCATCAGAGATAAATTTATCAATTTCCTGAAATGTCAAGTACTGAATTACACCGGCTGCGGTTATTCGATCAAAAGAAGAGTCAAGTTTTGTCCAGAGTGTTTCATGGTCAGCAAGAATTAGATCTATGTTTTTACATTTGTTTTTCTCGATCCTTTTCCTTGCTTCTTCTAGCATAGATTCAGAAAAGTCCACTCCTACAAGCTGTTCATACTCCGGAGCATAGTACGTCAGGAGTTCTGCAGCTCCGCATCCAAAATCAAGAAGTGTTCTACCCCCGTCAAGGTGGAACAGTTTTTCCCTGGCTTCCATAGAAAGAAACTCCTCAGATGAATATCTGTGCCCTCCATGTTTCTTATCTTTGAAAAAATCTTTCCAGACATTTTTCGATTTCGACATGTTTTTTGGACTCCTAAATATTGCTCTTTTCTATATTCCTTTTCAGTCAATCCGTAACTCCCAGATTAGCAGTTTTTTAGCTATTTATTGGCTGGTTCGAACTGCAAAAGAGAAAAACAAATTCCGATTTTACACATATGCGCATAAATATTTATATTTTTCTAATTTGATATTCTGAGATCAATATCATGAGCTACCAAGAAAACTAGTGTTCTACTTTTACCCCCAACAAATTTAAGTGTAGTTATGTCTGCTTCTAAAGTGTATACCTCTTAATATTATTTTAAAGATTTTTAATATAATATATATTTTTCTGTTTCATATTTATTTGAAATAAATACTCAAAAATTTCAGTTAATTTTAAATTTAAATATAATACATAGTCTAATTGTTTATTTTATATTAAAGATTGCCGATTTGATTAAAATCAGTACTATATAGGTCTCAAAATAACTACTATGTATAAATTATAAATTTTGCATTATGTCTTCACTAAATAGGTGATGTGTTACGGTAATCTGTAGAACATTATTTCCTGCCATATAAATCAAATATAGGAGGAACTTGTGCGGACTTACGAAAATTAATTAACGGAATCTTGTATGTAGTTACGACAGGTTGTACATAGAAAGATATTCCTCCCCACTAAATAAAAGAACACCGATGAAGGTATATTGGATCAATTTCAAAAAGAATAACATAATACTAATTTTTCAGTTATATATGATTATTCAAAATGCTCTTGTAAAGATGTGAAATCAAAGAATCTCATACATTATTTTCTAACCTTAGCAGCGATAACGAAGTTAAGTTTTGGACTTGAGTCCACAGTCTAATTTAAGATTTACTACTTCTCTGCAAATGCAAAAGTTGATTGACTGTAAATTAATAAACTACAAGATTTCTTTGTCACTTCTAAGTTATTTTGTGTTTTTTGTAAAGTATTTTCTTCTCCAGTAGAGTGCGACATTGACAAGTCCGATCATTACGGGTACTTCAATCAGAGGGCCTACTACAGCTGCAAACGCCTGCCCAGAACTGATGCCAAAAACTGCTACTGCTACGGCAATTGCAAGTTCGAAATTGTTACTTGCTGCAGTAAAAGCAAGAGATGTTGTCTGCTCGTAATTAATTCCCATTTGTTTACAGATAAGGAAAGAGAACCCAAACATAGTTACAAAATATATTAAGAGAGGTATTGCAATCCTTACAACGTCCATTGGCAGTGCAACAATGTATTCGCCTTTTAGCGAGAACATAACAATAATCGTAAACAATAGAGCATAAAGTGAAATTGGACCTATTGTTGGAATGAGTTTGTTATCATACCATTCGATTCCTTTTGAGGGGCGCAGGAAATAACGGGTTAAAAAGCCAGCTGCAAAAGGAATTCCCAGATAGATCGCAACACTTTGAGCAACTTCTCCCATGGACACATTTATTTCCATACCACTAATTCCCATCCATTCTGGCAGTATAGTTATAAAGAAATAAGCAAAGATGGAATAGAAAACCAGCTGAAAGATTGAATTAAAAGCAACAAGTGCAGCTGCATATTCATTATCCCCATCTGCCAGGCTGTTCCAGACAATCACCATTGCTATGCATCTGGCCAGACCGATTAGAATAACACCTACCATATATTCAGGATATGCCCTAAGAAATATAATTGCCAGGATAAACATTAAAATCGGGCCAACGATCCAGTTTTGCAGTAAAGATAAGCTTAATACCTTATGATTCCTGAATACCGTGCCTAACTCTTCATATTTAACTCGTGCAAGCGGAGGATACATCATGATTATTAACCCAATGGCAATAGGGATTGAAGTGGCACCAATTGTCAAACTCTGTAAAAAAACTGCAAAATCAGGGAAAACGAAGCCTAAAGCTACACCGATAAACATAGCCAGAAAGATCCACAGGGTTAAATAACGATTTAAAAAAGATAATTTTGATACAACGGATTTCAGAACAAACACTCCCCATTTATTAATAAATCCATTTGTTATAAAATTAATTTTTAATCAATCACAAAATAATCAATCACAAAATCTACCTTTTTAATTAATCACGAAATCTACCGCTTGCTTTGAACTTTTCTAATAGTGCTAAATATTCTTTACAAACGCATATTTTTTCGATCTCGTCGCTAATTATCATTGAAATAAAGGGAAATTTCAGAAAAATGATATTCTTGGGTCGATAATAGACCCACTGGTATTTTTCCAGAGGTTAATTCCTGCCATTTTCAATTTGTTCAGGTGTCTGGAAGCGTTGTATTGCTTAATGCCTAAAACTGCTTCAATATCACATACACATAATTCCCCATTTTTTAAAAGTTCAGTATCCTTACTCTGTTTTCATCAGCTAGCGCCTTAAATAGATAAACAATATCTGTGGGCACCACCGCCTATACATGAGTATATACAATTATACTCATATACCATTTAAAATCCATGTTTCACTACTGATTTTTAATGTTGCCCTGACCAGTCTAAGTAGTTACGTATATCTTTATTTGCTTTTATCCTAGATTATACCGTAATACATTTTGTTTGCTTTTAGCTGACATTAACGCAAATATGGGGAAGGGGGGAAATAAATAACTCTTAACAATACTTTCCAAAAAATCCTGATTGCAACAGACGGGTCCAAATATAGTCAAAATGCCGTACTCCAAGGAATGGAACTTGCAAAACTTATAGGTGCGAAGGTCTATGCTCTTTATGTGTTTAATAAAAATGCATATGTACCGCCTGTACTGGAAACACCGATTCATCTGGGTTCTAACTGGAACGTCATGGAAGAAATGTTGCGTAAAGAAGGAGATAATGCTATCCAATATGCTGAGAAGGTTGCAAAGGATAAGAAAATAGACTATGAAGGTGTGGTTGTAGAAGGTGATCCTGCTAGTGCAATTCTGGAGTTTGCAGAGCAAAACAAGGTAGATATTATAATAATGGGAACCCTTGGTAAAGGAGGATTAGAAAGATTTTTGCTTGGAAGTGTAACAGATAAGGTTGTAAGGCACTCAAAGGTTCCAGTTCTTGTTGTTAAGAAACAAAAGCAGAATTAAGGATATAAAAGGTTCATTATTGGAATTATTGAATATTGCCTGAGCTTATCCCAAAAGTCACTTTATTCATAATCGTTAGGAATTTTCGAAGTTGTTCCCATGATCTTGATTGATTATTCGCAATACAAGGCCCAAGAAGCAAATTTCAAGTTTTGGGATGAGCTCCCTGTAGATTTATGCAGTTATTTACTCTGCAGATTAAACCCGCGAGATCTATACAAAAAATGTTGATATATTGTTTTTAAGACCCAAATTCCAGAAAAAGATTGGGTATAAATAACAGCATTCTATATATCAAACAAAACTGATATGAAAACCCTTATTTAGAAGGCTTAACTTCTTTTATTTATGAGCTATTGCTGTCCTGTTGACCCTGAGAAAAAGAAGGAATGGGAAGATAAAATGCTCCAGGAAATCGATTTTCTGGACAACGATATAAAAAAAGCTAGTGAGATCTTTAGCGCTCTAGGGCATCCTATAAGGCTGAAAATTGCTTATTTTCTCTCACAGCGAGACCACTGCGTTTGCGAATTGATATTTAAATTGAACGAAAGGCAGAACCTTGTTTCTCATCACCTGTCAATCCTAAAAAACTGCGGGATCGTTGAAGCCTACAGCAGTTCAAAATGGCATTTTTACAGGTTGAATCCTGAATTTGAAGATATTTTTGATATTATTAAGCAGCTACAAAACAAAAAATCCGAATAAACCTAAATGAAAATCTGAATGAACCTCAGAAAATCAGAACAGGTCTTAATTAAATCTGAAATGAACAAAATTTAAAAATGAAAATGACTGGGGTTTTAGTCCTTACAGCAGCAACAGCAGTCTTCTTTTCATTTATTTTTATATTCTTCTGTCAATGTATCTTTTGTTTTTCCATTTGAACATGAAATCTACTTTATTTCATCAGCCTGGGAACTTTGTGAGTTAAAAATAGCTTTTACTCCAAATTTACAAGCAATATGTCTAATTCCCAATTCCCAAAAATATATATAGCTTTATATATTCAATACTTGCTGATATGATTAATGAAGAAAATATACAGCTTTTCAAAGCCCTAAGTGAAGACACCAGGTATAGAATTATCAAGGCGTTAATCGAATCTGAAAATAAATGCAGAGAAAATAAATATGGTAACAGAGGAGAGCTATGCGCCTGTGAAATCCCGGAAATAATAGGGAGGACTCAGTCCAATACTTCAATGCATCTTGCAAAATTACAGGATTGGGGGATAATTAAGGTAAGAAAAGAGGGGAAAAAGAGGTTATATTCAATCCAAAACGATAAAATCAGGAAAATTCTGGAAGTGCTTGAGGAATAAGATTTTGTATTATTATAAAAAACTCAAAAATTCTATTCCTTGGAAGCTATGAGTAAATTAAATCGTTTTTTCAGGAATTTGTACAATAGCAGTGTCCTCTTTGCATTATATGAGGTTTTCTTGTTTTTCTTTTTCTTCAGCAATCAACTGAATGTTTGCTGTTTTAGCTGATTAACTTTGCTGTTTTAGCTGACCAACTATTTACTCGAAGAAGGGTGTTTTTCTTTTTTCAATCAGCGAACTAACTTTCATCTCTAGTTTTTCATGGAAGTTTCTATATTCCGCATTTGTTTTCTTATTCAGCGAAGTTTCAGAGTTATTCTCAAAAAGATTCCAGGAAAGTCTATTGATATCAGTAAAAGTATATGGAGTTCAAAATGAATTAAATATTCTGAGCTCTAGGGAAATATTTAAATACGATAAAATATCATTATATGTTGATATATTTGTGAATTGAAATATTGGTACAGAAGTGACATAATGGAGGATCCAAAATGGTTGATATATTTTATCCTCTTCAATGGATTGCTGATAAACTGACATATGAGGTGTTTAAAATTGCACCTGACACACATCTTGCATCCAGTGTTAACTTTATCATTTATGATGTGCTGAAAATTTTTATTCTTCTGGATGTAATGATTTTTGTTGTTTCCTACATCAGGACCTATGTAACTCCAGAAAAAACCCGAAAAATCCTTGGAGGCAGAACAGGATTGCAATATCATCTATTAGCCTCCATGCTAGGAGTGGTCACACCTTTCTGTTCCTGTTCATCAGTACCTCTTTTTATTGGTTTTGTTGAATCTGGAATCCCTCTCGGAGTGACTTTCTCCTTTCTTATTACCTCACCTCTGGTAAATGAGGCTGCAGTTGCTGCACTGTGGGCCACCATTGGCCTTAAAGTAACCTTGATCTATATAGTATCAGGTGTTGTGCTCGGAGTTTTTGGTGGGTACATAATAGGCCTTCTGAAAATGGAAAAATATGTGGCTGATTTTGTTTACAAGATAAAGGTCGGTGATCAAAATATAGAGCAGGAATCTCTGAAAATAAAAGAAAGAGCTGCTATTGCCTTTGACAATGTTAAAGAAATCGTGGGAAAGGTCTGGATATACGTAATTATTGGAGTTACTTTGGGAGGAATCTTCCACGGATATGCTCCCGAAGGCATCCTTGCACAATATGCAGGGAAAGACAATTTGCTTGCTGTTCCAATTGCAGTCGTTATGGGGGTGCCCCTATACTCAAACGTTATGGGTATGATCCCTATCGTGGAAAGCCTTATTGGAAAAGGGCTTCCTGTAGGCACTGCTCTAGCTTTCCTTATGGCAGTTACTGCACTTTCGCTTCCTGAAATGATTATCCTGAAGAAGGTACTTAAAAAAGAGTTGATTGGAGCTTTTGTTTTAATTGTTACGATATCGATAATATTTACTGGATATCTATTTAACATTCTTCTCTAAGATTAATGTATCTACAACTTGAAAAACAAATAAATATCAAAATGATAAAACAAAACACGAGGTTAAACAAATGAAGATCGAAATTCTCGGAACTGGTTGTCCAAAATGCAAAAAAACAAAAGAAATTATTGAAAAAGTACTGAAGCAGACTGGCGTAGAAGCTGAAGTAATTAAAGTTGAGGATATTGAAAAAATCCTGAACTACGGAGTTATGGTTACTCCTGCAGTTGCCATTGATGGAGAAGTAAAAGTTGCAGGTAAGGTTCCAGACGAAAAAGATATTCGAAAATGGATTACTCAATAAAAAAGGAATAGTTCACTATTCAATTAATTAAAATAAGAAAAAACAAGCTAATAAGGAGTATAAAATTATGGCAGAAGAGGTAAAATGTGCATGTGGTTCGGCAAATGTGGCAATTTTCCCATGTAGTGGGGCTTCAAATGTGGGACAACTTTCAAATAAGGCCGCGATAGAACTCGAAAAACAAAACTTTGGAAATATGATGTGTACCGTAGGAATCGGGGCTAGAGCTCCCGGACTCATGAAATCCGCCGAGGCTTCAGAAAAGATAATTGCAATTGATGGCTGCCCGGTGAACTGTGCAAGCAAAACTCTTGAACTTGCAGGTTTTAAAGTGGATCGACATATTGTAATTTCTGAGTTAGGAATTAAAAAGAATAAAGACAAGGATCTCAAGGACAATGAAGTCTCAGAAGCTCTAGAAAAAACTTTTGAGATACTGCAGTCCGAATGATCTCGGTTTCAATTAACATTATGCATTGCTAAGGCCATATATCTTAATAATCAGAAGCTTAAATAACCAAATTAAGGGTGACAAGTTGACTGAATTTACTGTAAATTCTAATATCTGTGGTTTTGTTCACAAGATACGTGGAAGCAAAAAAGGAAATAAAATTATTGTTGACATTGAAACTCCATGTGAAAAGATAAAGAAGTTCTCTCACATGGAAGTTCCCATGATGGAAATTATGGATATCAAAAACAACTATGTGATTGATAGAGCACAGGAAGCACAGTGCTCCTCAAACTGTCTTGTACCCTGTGCAGTGCTCAATCTCTGCAGGTTGGAAAGTGGTTTCCTTGCAAAATCTCTCGTAAAAAAAGCGGGTAGTATTAGCATCGAGTTCAATGAAGTTTAAAAGAGGAAAAATTTTTCTCCTTTTTTAATTTTCAATCTAATATTCAATCTAATA